>JAHEMP010000265.1 GCA_024643585.1 Crocinitomicaceae bacterium
TCCTATGAGAAATTTGTCATTGCAATATTAGCCATCGTTCAATTTACAGTTATTCTCGATTTCATGGTATTGTCTCCTTTGGGAGCTATCGTCTTAGAAGAGTTACAAATTTCAACACAAGAATTCGCAATGGTTGTCTCGGCCTACGCGATAAGCGCCGGAGTTTCTGGTCTTGCAGCGGCTGGATTTGCTGATAAATTTGATAGAAAAAAACTACTGTTGTTCTTCTATAGTGGTTTTATTTTGGGAACCTTATTTTGCGCATTATCTCCCAACTACAATTATTTATTGGTCGCTAGAATAGTAACGGGCATTTTTGGTGGTGTTATGAGCTCCATTAGTTATGCTATTATTACCGACCTCTTCCCCATTGAAAAGCGAGGGAGTGTTATGGGATTTGTTCAAACCGCTTTTGCCGCCAGTCAAGTTCTCGGAATCCCTATTGGGTTGTATTTAGCAAATAAAATAAATTGGCATGCCCCGTTTTATGTTATAGTAGTGTTTTCTATGATTGTAGCCTCCGTTGTGGCCTTTAAACTGAAGCCAATTACGGCCCATATTGCTGCTAATAAAGGTAAAAATGCCTTAACTCATATGCGACAAATTCTCTCCAATAAAAACTATCTTGTTGGGTTTACTGCCACTATTCTTCTCTCGACTGGAGGCTATATGCTTATGCCATTCGGGAGCGAATTCGCGAATGAAAATTTAGGAATCTCTCTTGACGAACTACCCTTTCTCTATTTAATTACTGGAATTTTCTCTTTTATTTTTGGACCTATAATTGGCAGAATTAGCGATAGAGTCGGTAAGTTTAAAATTTTCATTTTTGGCACACTAGTGACAATCGCGTTTGTTGGCATCTATACGAATTTAGGGGTAACGCCCCTTTGGCTTGCCATCGGATTAAATGTGTTCCTTTTTATCGGAATAAGCTCTCGAATTATTGCTTCTTCTGCCTTAATTACGGCTGTTCCAGAACCTCAAGATCGCGGAGCGTATATGAGTGTAAATTCTTCCGTTCAACAAGTTTCAGGAGCCGTAGCGTCTTTAATAGCAGGCGCAATTGTATATCAAGCAATAGATGGTAAATTGATGAACTATCCTTTGTTGGGAGCAACCGTTATATTGACCATGCTGATCTCCATGGTTTTGATGAGAAGGGTGGACAGAATGATAAAAAGACGGTAAAATCAGAAATATTCATATTCTTTTATTCTCAAGATAGTAATGTTTGAACTTCCTCCTTCTTGGTATAATATAGCGGAAGGCAAATTCGAAATTTCATTGTACAAAAACTGAATTTCTTTTTTGAGTTTCCCTTCAGAAAAATCTTTTTTCTCCATCAGATTTCCTTTTGCGTCGTACTTGAAGGTGCTGATTTCTTTTTCGATTTCTTGTTTTGAAGTTACGACCTTTCTTTGCGTTAAATTTCCATTTTTGTCGTACTCATAAAAGGTGAACATACCTTCGTTTGTGCTGATATAACGATCCTCTTCTTTCGTTAATCTATCTTCATCATTTACAAAATAGGTGATTTTAGCATATGGCGTGCCTTGTTTATTCATTTTAGTCTTTACCAATCGACCGTCAATCACTTCGTACGTGAACCGAAATTTGTTCATCTCTCTCGTTATTGGTGTTCCATAAAGGTCTGGAGATCGTGTGAAGTCCTCAATAGAAACTACCCTTTTCAAAGAATCGAAAACAGTAGAGGTATATTTATAAAAGGTATGACTTCCCTCGCTTTTGTAAATCGGCAAACCTTTGTCGTTGTAAAAGTAGTTGGTCCAAATTGTATCCAATGTTCCATCATCCTTTCGTGTTTCGTAGGAACGAGAAATTCTACCCAACGAGTCGAATTCATAAATATGCCAATAATTAGTTTCTATCATTGGCTTCCCCGCCTTTTTCATGGTGTATCGTCCATTGATACTCTTGATATTATTTTCGCGAATGAAATCAGCGTTAAAAACTAAGCTTTCAGACAATTGCTCCCCATTCTTGTTGGTGAAAATCTGTCCAAAACAATTCAATGAAGAGAGAATAAGAAGTAAAAAAAACCAAAAATGCATCGACAAAAATAAATATCAACTTTCAACAATGAAGCCAAAAAAAGTATTCTTGTGAAACAGCAATTGTTAAATGTGACTTGAAAGCTCTAGAAAACGTAACAAAAAGCAGTGGAACGCCGTTACATAGGCATAGATTGTACAGAAAAAATGTCAAAAAAGAGTCTTTCAAAAATCTTTAAATGGAGCAAATGGATATTTGCTTCCGTATTCACACTGTGTTTACTCATAAGCTTAAGCGTCTATTTAATGCGCGACAAAGTGATTGGAATTGTCGTTACCGAAATAAATAAAAGTTTAAATACACCTGTTAACGTAGCCGATGTCGATTTGACATTTTGGGGATCTTTTCCCAATTTAAGTGTTGACTTTAATGAAGTTTATATTCATGACGCTATTCCAGAAGCGAAGGAAAGTGATACGCTTTTTTACTCGCATAAAATTCGTTTGAAATTCAATCCGATCGATATTTTCAATAAAAACTATCGAGTAAAAAAAATTGAAGTTTTTCCTGGCTATGCACATTTAAAACAACTCGCTGATGGCCGTTCAAATTTTGATATCTTAAAACCAACCGAGGACACAACTGCTACTTCTTTCTCATTTAGTTTGAAAGAATTGCAATTCAAAAATTTCAGATTGGATTACTCGCACTTTGGCGCCAATCAATTTCAATCAACCGAAATTGACGAGTTACTGCTTTCTGGAGATTTTACTGAAAATTTGGTCGATTTGACAGCTGAGAGCAACCTAAAAGTTAACTTTATTAAAAGTGGCGAAGTAAAACTTGTCACAAATAAAACCGCTTATTTCAATTTAAATTTACGAATTGATCAAGAAAAAGGAATAATTCAATTACCAGATGCACCGATAAGTATTGCAAACCTTCCTTTTGTATTTGGAATGGACATGAACGAAAATTTGATTGATATTCGTCTAAAAGCAAATTATTTACAATTGGTTGATGTAGCTAAAAACTTTAATCACTATGGCACTCAAAAAATCTCTGAACTACAAGGTTCAGGAGCTGTTCAATTCGATTTAAAGTATACCACATCAAGAAAAGAAAATGAGATTGGTAAGATAGAATGTAATTTCGGAGTTAAAAATGGTAAAATCATTGAACCGAGTAAAAAGGTAAATATCTCCAATATAAACGTTTCTGGATTTTATGGAAATACGGACAAAAAATTTGGTGAGCACCTAAACTTAGACAAACTCAATTTTCAAACGATTGCCGGGCCATTTTCTGGTCAATTATTGATAACGGAATTTAATGAACCTCATTTTAGGGGAAAAGCCAATGGAAAAGTTGATTTAGCAATTTTGCATGCTATTTTTCCAATTCCAACGGTACAATCTACTACCGGTAAAATCTCTGTAGATTCCAATTTTGACGTGAAAAAAGCCAATTCAGGTGTTGAGATCAGGACTTGTGATGGAAATA
>JAHEMP010000032.1 GCA_024643585.1 Crocinitomicaceae bacterium
GAGTTCGTAGATAACTACTATTCTGGATTGAGATTGTATTACCAGGAAGCACCAGTTGCATCCTATAACCGTTTATATGGAAATACAACTACCTACACTTTGAGATACGGTTTGTATGCCTATTACTGTGACAAAGGTTCTGTTTTCACGCATAATTCAATTGAAAGTAGTGCCTCTTCATACTGGTTGTATGGTATGTATATGGGATTAAATGACGCAATAGCATCCGAGAGAGGGTTGATAGCGAATAACATGATTACAGTTGGTAATTCAAGTACAACAGGTCTTGCTTATGGACTTTATTTTGTAACATGTGGTTATTTCAATATTTACAACAACAGTGTTAGTGTTTCAGGCGGTTCAAATACGTCCAGAGCGCTTTATCTTTCGAGTGGAGGAGTAAACAATATTAAAAACAACTCCTTCACCAATTTTGTTGGAGGGAATGCTATTTACGTGATTGGGACATTTTCAATAAATGAAATGGATTACAATAACCTTTACACTACCGGGGCAACGTTAGGTTACTTTGATGTTTCCAATACAACAACTCTTGCAGACTGGCAATCAGCTTCAGGATATGATGCCAACAGTATAAATGTTGACCCAGGTTTTTATTCAGATTTTGATTTGCACGTGTGTTCAGATTCTTTGAACAATGCCGGTACGCCTTTAGCTTTGGTTGTTGATGATTTTGACGGTCAATCTAGAAGTGCAACCACACCAGATATAGGTGCGGATGAATTTTCTCCTCTTGTGAATCCTGGTTTTGTAGGTCCAGATGCATTAGTTTGTGCTGGCGAAACAGTTACGCTCTATGCAGGAGCTCCAGCGGATAATGTACTTTGGTCCACTGGTGATACAACACATTTTTTAACAGTGACTACGCCAGGAACGTACACGGTTTCTGTAATTGGCGCATGTGGTATTGCATTTGATACTGTGATCGTTACCGCTTCATCTCTGAACTATACAGGATACCTTGTAGCAGATACGACTGCATTCTGCGCTGGAGGTTCTGCTTTGTTGACCTCTTCTATGCCTGCGACAACATATAGTTGGACGGGTGGTTCTACAAATGACTCACTTGTGGTTACTTCGGGAGGAACATACACGCTGAACATTTCAGATGCATGTGGAACAGGTACAGAGTCTATTGTAATTACAGAGAACAGTGTTCCAGTAGCAGGATTTACAAGTACTTCTGTATTTTTAACGGGGATTTTTACAAATACTTCAACTACAGGTGGTAATCCAACCTATTCTTGGAATTTTGGAGACGGTGGAACCTCTAATGAAATGGACCCAATCCATGTGTATACAACAGTTGGAACATTCACAGTTACTTTGACTGTAACGAATGATTGTGGTACAAATGTTTACACAAGTTCGGTTACATCTTCAAACTTAGGTTTAGAGGAAGTAGTAGGTGTGGGAACGATTGCGGTTTACCCGAATCCATCCAATGGTGTTTTCCAAATTGATTTCAACACGAACAACGACATGAACATTTCAGTTCTAGTTACAAACGTTCTTGGAGAATCAGTTTATGTTAAGGATTTAGGTTCAATTAACGGAATGCACAAAGATGCAATCGATATTACAAACGCAGCTCCTGGAGTTTACTATGTAACTATCGTATCAAACAACGAAAAAGTAATGACGAGCAAATTGGTAAAACAATAGTTTTTCATTTAAACGAATAGTTTCAAAATCCTCTTGGCATCGCCAAGGGGATTTTTTATGTATAGTAATACGCTTTATTTCAGAGAGCGGTTAGAAATCTATGCTTAATTATCGAAGTGTTAAACAAAAACAGAAACTGCCTTTATCTGTTAAATTTTATTTTTTTTACTAAATAAGTAACATATGTTAATTTAATTTTTGAGGATACAATTTAGATGGTCTAATTTTGGAAAAAAACAAATATCAATTATATGAAAAAACGATTACGATTTGCCCTTGGCAATTTAAAAGTCGCAATGTTATTTTTAGGAATGCTTTCTACAAGTTATTCTTATTCACAATATTGCGTTAGTAATGCAACGAGTGTAGCAGATGAAGATATCTTCAATGTGACAGTAGGCATATTAAACAACTCTTCTACTTGTACTCAAACTGGAGGCCCAGGAAGTTTAATTAATCAGTATTCTAATTACACGAATGTTACTCCTGCTTTACCAATTCCTACTTTACCTATAGGTATTTCTATTCCGATGTCTGTCGGAATTGGAACGTGTGGTGGAAATTACGGTAACATGTCAAAGGTGTATATTGACTTTAACCAAAATAATTCATTTGCAGACGCAGGGGAGTTGGTTTACCAATCACCAAGTGCTACTACAGGTCCGCACACCGAGTCTTTTAGTTTTACTGTGCCTTTTTCGGCGTTATCTGGAATGACGAGAATGCGTGTAGTTTGTAGAGAAACGACAGTTATAACTAGCTTTTCGGATTGTGGAACTTATACTTGGGGTGAGACGGAAGATTATACAGTTATGGTAGGGACGCCTTTGCCAAACGATGCGGGGATTGTTGGATTTGTTAATCCACAAATACCAACTTGCGTATTTAACGATTCCGTTTCGGTAATATTGAGAAACTACGGAACAGATACACTAACGTCTGCTTCAATCAATTGGAGTTGGAATAGCGTGAATCAAACTGCTGCATTCTGGACAGGTTCTTTGGCACCACAAGCTCAAGCGACTGTATACGTTGGTTCAGTTATGTACGGTTCTGGAGATGATTTGTGTGCATGGACAACCAATCCAAATGGAACGATTGAGAATCCATCAGGTTCATATAACGATAGTTCATGTATTACAGGTTTGTTAACCGGTTTATCAGGAATTTATACTATTGGTGGGGCAACACCGGATTTCCCGGACGTAGTTACTGCTATCAATGCATTGAATTTCGCTGGTATTTGTGGACCAACAACCTTTAATATTCGAACAGGTTCCTATGCTGACCAATTTAATTTAGGTCAAGTGATTGGAATGAGTGACTCAAATACAGTAACATTCCGTTCTGAGGCCGGTCATAGAGACAGCGTAACTTTCGATTACACAGCAACAGCCTTAGCTACAAACTATGTAGTTAAGTTTGATAATGCAGATTACTACCGTTTTGAGCACATGACATTGAAAAATTCAGGAGCTTCATTTGGAACTGTGATGTTGGTAAATGGTGGGTCTGATTACAATGTGGTTTACGATTGTACGTTGGAATCGACTATTAGCAGTACGAGTACAAATGGATCTGTTATCTTTTCTTCGAATGGAAACGATGAATACAACCGTTTCGAAAATTGTACCGTTTTAGGGGGTAGTTATGGAGTATACTGGTATGGAACCTCCACTGCTTCTTTGGAAAGAGGAACAGAGTTCATCAACAATAAGTTTGAAAACAGCTATTATACAGGAATGCGTTTGTATTATCAAGATGCACCAGTTTTAACGCACAACCGTGTATTTGGAGTTTCCTCGTATACAACACGATACGGAATTTACTGTGGTTACTGTGATAAAGCAGCGGAATTTACGTACAACTCAATTGAAAGTGATGCAAGTTCTTTTTTCTATTACGGAATGTATATTTATTATTCTGATGCAACAAGCAATGGAAGAGGACTTATCGCTAATAACATGATTACTGTAGGAACGCCAACAACAACGGCTTTAATTTACGGTTTGGATGTTTATTACACAGGTTACTATAATATTTACAACAACAGTGTAAATTGCTTAGGAACGTCAGCTACATCCCGTTCATTATACTTGTATTATGGTGGAGGTAATAATGTGAAAAACAATACATTCACAAACAATAATGGATATGCAGTTTATACCGTCAGTCCATACGCAATCAATGAAATGGATTATAATAATTTATATACCACAGGTCCTATCTTGGCTTATTATGATATTGCAAATACAGCTACTATGGCAGATTGGCAATTGGCATCAGGTTACGATGGCAATGGTTTGAATGTTAATCCAGGTTACTATTCTGATTTTGACTTGCACGTTTGTTCAGATTCTTTGAACAATGCAGGAACGCCTTTGGCTATGATTACCGATGATATAGATGGTCAAGCGCGAAATGCATCAACACCAGATATCGGTGCTGATGAGTTTGCACCATTAGGCCTTCCAGGTTTTGTTGGTCCTGATGCATTAGTTTGTACTGGTGAAACTGTTACTTTGTATGCTGGAGCCCCAGCGGATAATGTACTTTGGTCAACTGGCGACACAACACATTTTTTAACGATAGCAACGCCAGGAACTTATACAGTATCTGTTATTGGTGCATGTGGAATTTCATTTGACACAGTTGTTGTTACCGCTTCTGCTTTGTCTTACACGGGTTACCTTATGGCTGATACAACGACATTCTGTACAGGAGGATCTGCTTTGTTGACATCGTCAATGATGGCAAATACCTACAGCTGGACAGGTGGTTCTACAAATGACTCATTGGTTGTTACTGCTGGAGGAACATACACGTTGAATATTTCAGATGCATGTGGAACGGGTACAGAATCTATTGTAATTACAGAGAACAGTGCTCCTACAGCAGGATTTACAAGTACAACTAGTTTCTTAACGGCAATTTTCACAAATACTTCGACTACAGGTGGTAACCCAACGTATTCTTGGAACTTTGGAGATGGAGGTACTTCCACTCAAATGAATCCATCACATGTTTATACAACAGTTGGAACATTCACTGTTACTTTGACTGTAACGAATGATTGTGGTACAAATGTTTTCACAAGTACAGTTACATCTTCAAACTTAGGTTTAGAGGAAGTAGTAGGTGTGGGAACGATTGCAGTTTACCCGAATCCATCCAATGGTGTTTTCCAAATTGATTTCAACACGAACAACGACATGAACATTTCAGTTCTAGTTACCAACGTTCTTGGTGAATCAGTTTACGTTAAGGATTTAGGTTCTATTAACGGAATGCACAAAGATGCAATCGATATTACAAATGCAGCTCCTGGAGTTTACTATGTAACTATCGTATCAAACAACGAAAAAGTAATGACGAGCAAATTGGTAAAACAATAGACGCAATTCATAACTGATAATTTGAAAGTCCCCTTGGCATCGCCAAGGGGACTTTTTTTTGCAACAAATGTTAAATATAATTATTAACATTTGTTTCTTTTTTTTGGTTTTTAAGTTTTTAATGTCATATCTTTGGGTTTCAACAAACTATAAAAACAATTTTTATGACTAAAATTTTACAATTTGCCTTGCGCAAATCCGGTTTAGGGCTGTTGGTTGTTGGCTTATTCTTAACTCAATACGCCAATTCTCAATGTGCCTTTGGCAACAATCAGTATGGAAGTGGCACAGCCCCTACTGTGAATGGGGCAACAAACACTGTTTCAACTTGTAGTTATTTGGGAGAATTCTCCCCGGTTTCTGGGTTTTTAACTACGAATGTGTATACTATTAATGTTGCCGTGAGTGCTTATGTTACAATATTTAATAGTTCCAATGTGGCGGTAGCCTGGGGTCCAGCACCTTTAAGCTTTACTCCTCCTGTTAACGGAAGTTACAAATGTCAATGGAATACGCCTACAGGATGTTCAGGAGTTAGTGGTTGTGTAACAACTTCTGTTACATTAGTTGGACCATCTGCGGCTTGTACGAATCCGGCAATGGCAGGTATAACAGAATCAAATCCATCAGCAGCGTGTGCGGGCCAATCAATAACTCTTGGTTTGACTGGTAATTCTACTGGTACAGGTTTGACTTATCAGTGGCAGTCTTCTACAAACGGAACAACGTATACTGATATTGTTGGAGCAACAAGTGCTTCTCACAGTCTTGTACAATCAGTAAATACATACTATCAGTGTATTGTAACATGTGCTGCCGGTACCCCAGCAACTTCTACTCCTGTTCAAGTTCAAATGAATTCTTTCTTGAATTGCTATTGTACAAGCAATGCAACATCAACTTTTGATGAAGAAATATTAAATGTAACACTTGGTTCCTTGAACAACTCTTCAACTTGTGGACAAACAGGTGGACCTGGAAGTATGACAGGACAATATTCCGATTACACAAATGCTACTCCAGCAGTTGCAATACCTAACTTGACACAAGGTTTTTCTTATCCTTTAAGTGTTGGGGTAGGAACGTGTAACGGTAATTACAATAACTTAACGAAAGTTTGGATTGACTACAATCAAAATGGATTGTTTACCGATCCAGGTGAAGAAGTTTATGCGTCACCAACTTACATTCAAGGTCCTCATACGGAAACAGGTACAATTGTTATTCCTGCGACTGCGACAGTTGGGACGACTAGAATGCGTGTCGTTACAGTAGAAACTACTGCTATTGGAAATGTTAATCCTTGTGGAACCTATTCATGGGGTGAAACAGAAGATTACTTTGTAAATATTGCTGTGCCATTGGCAAATGATGCTGGTATTTCAGGATTTGTTAATCCTGTAGTTCCAACTTGTACGTTTAATGACACGGTTTCTGTAACGTTATTTAACTATGGTACAGATACATTAACTTCTGCTTCTATTAACTGGAGCTGGAACTCAGTTGTTCAAACACCAGTTTTCTGGACAGGTTCAATTCCACCTTTGTCATCGACTACAGTATATGTAGGAACAGTTACATACGCTGCAGGTGACGATTTGGCTGCTTGGACTTCAAACCCGAATGGGGTAATTGAAAATCCATCAGGATCGTACAATGACTCAAGTATTATCACAAACTTATTGTCAGGAATGTCTGGAGTTTACACGATTGGTGGAACAACGCCAGATTTCCCAGATATTCTTAGCGCCTTGGGTGCCTTGAATTTTGCAGGGGTATGTGGTCCAACTACATTCGACATCCGTTCAGGTACATACTTTGATCAATTTGATTTAGGTCAAGTTATTGGAATGAATGCAACGAATACCGTAACTTTCCGTTCAGAAGCTGGACACAGAGATAGTGTTATTATTGATTTTGGTGCTGCTGGTTCAGGTAACAACTATGTTGTTTTGATGAACAACGCAGATTACTTCCGTATTGAGCAAATGACCTTGAGAAATTCAAGCACTACTTATGGACGTGTATTTGATATTCAAGGAGGTTCGGATTACAATGTAATTTATGATTGTAATATTCAAACACAAAACAATAGCACAACTAGTACAAATGCTGTTGTAATTTGGTCAAGTAGTTCAAACGATAACTTCAATACATTTGAAAGCAACTCTATAATAGGAGGTAGTTATGGTGTATATTGGTACGGGGCTGGAACCACTTCATTGGAAGAAGGAACTGTCTTCAATAACAACGAATGGGTTGACAACTATTACTATGGTGCGCGTTTCCAAAACCAAGATGGTATTCAAGTAACGCACAATAGAATGTATGGTGCGTCAACGTATACTTTCCGTTACGGAATGTATTTCTCTTACTGTGATAAAGCAAGTACGATTACGCACAACTCAATTGAAAGTAATGCAACGTCTCACTTCGTTTATCCATTCTACGTGTACTATTGTGATGCAACAGCTTCAGGTAGAGGTTTAATTGCTAACAACTCGATTACGACAGGTTCATCAGGTTATACAGGTACCAATTATGGTATGTACATTTACCTTTCTGGTTACTATGATATTTACAACAACAGTGTAAGTATTGTAAGTGGATCGACAAGTTCTCGAGCTTTGTATATGTACCAAGGTGGAGGAAATTCACTTAAAAACAATTCATTTACCAATTTTGGTTCTGGTTATGCTGTTTATATTATTGGTTCATATGCTATTTCAGACATGGATTACAACAACGTATGGTCGACTACTTCGCCATTAGCTTACTATGATGTAAATACAAACACATGGGTTGATTGGCAAACAATATCTGGTTTTGATGCGAATGGAGTAAATGTTAACCCTGGTTATTATGGAGATTATGACTTGCACGTATGTTCAGATTCATTGAACGGTGTTGGTACGCCTCTTGCTTTAATTACGGATGATATAGATGGTCAGCCAAGAGACGCTTCTACACCAGATGTTGGTTCAGATGAGTTCGCTCCTTTAGGTCTTCCTGGTTTCTTAGGTCCAGACGCGGTTGTTTGTGTTGGTGAGACAATTAACTTATATGCAGGTACTTCTGCAGATGACGTTCTTTGGTCAACGGGTGATACAACTAGTATGTTAGCCGTTTCTGCTACAGGAACATATACAGTAAGCGTTATTGGTGTTTGTGGAATTTCTTTTGATACTGTTGTAGTTTCTGCTTCTGCATTAACGTACACAGGTTACTTGATGGCAGACACAATGACATTCTGTGCTGGTGGTTCTGCATTGTTGACTTCTTCAATGCCAGCAACAACTTACAGTTGGACAGGTGGATCTACTGATGATTCATTGGTTGTTACTACTGGAGGTACATATACTTTGAATATAACAGATGCATGTGGTTCTGGTACAGAATCGGTAGTAATTACTGAATTGACCGCTCCTACAGCTTCGTTTACTGCAAGTAATGTATTTATGACAGCAGTATTAAACAATACGACTGGTGCAAATGGTACAGCAACATATGCTTGGAACTTTGGTGATGGTGGAACATCTACCGTTGAAAGTCCAACTCATATTTATATGGCGCCAGGAATGTACTATGTTACGTTGACTGTCACAAATGAGTGTGGAACAAGTACATTTGGAGACTCTGTTTTAGCGTCTATAGTTGGTTTAGAAGAAATAGCTGGATTGGGAACTATTGGAGTATACCCGAACCCATCTAACGGTCTTTTCCAAATTGATTTCGATATGAACAATGACATGAATGTTTCTATTCTTGTTACTAATGTTCTTGGTGAATCAGTTTACGTGAAAGACTTAGGTTCTATCAACGGAACGCACAAAGATGCGATTGACATTACTAGTGCAGCTCCTGGAGTTTACTATGTAACCATCGTTTCTAACAACGAAAGAATTATGACAAGCAAATTGGTAAAACAATAGTCATAACAACATAAAATGAAAATCCCCTCGGTTTTACCGAGGGGATTTTTTTGTTAATAATTATTTGCATTTTATAGAATAAAAAAATTACCCAAAGAAAAATCAAAAAATCGCAATAGTTTTAAAATCAAACAAATAACCAATATTTTAATTTATTCTTTTGTTTAATGTAAGATTCAGTTTATATTTGATGGTGAATCAAAATTTATCTATTAAAAACCTACTACTATGAAATCCAAACAATTATTTCTATTCTTTGCACTATTAATTATTGCAAAAGTTAATGCCCAAGATTGGTCTTCAAAAGTTTACCATTACGGCGAGCTATATCCTGGATACATTGTATCTGCGGAAGGTAAAAAAACGGAAGGTTATATTAAATATGAAAATCGTTATTCCATGCAAAATGATATTTTGTTTTATACGGACAAAGACGATAAAAAAAGTAAAACTAAATACAGTACTGATGACCTTAAAGAATATATGGTGGCCGATAAATTATACCACTGTATACATTATTCTGGGGGATTGTTTACAAAGCCAATAAAAGGAAATCTTGTAGTTAAAAAAGGTTGCATTACAGAATATGTCTGGTACAATAAAGTAGACAATGCAAACCTTCTCCAAAGAGGATCTAATGAATCAGAAGAGGATTTTTACAATAGAATGTATCCACCTGTTTCGGTTTATAAAAATCAAAATTTAGAGGATTGCAGAACCGTGGACTATTTTGGGCTTAAGTTTTCATCAAAAATGGCAGAGTTTGTTAAAGAGAATAAAGAACTATCTGATAAGGTTGCCAACAAAGAAAAGGGATATGGAATGCTGCAGCTATTGGACATCATTGAAGAGTACAATTCCAAATGCACACCGAAAGAATAAAAATGATGAAATTATTGAATTTATTGTTCACAATATTTTGTGTAAGTAGCCTTATTGCACAAGAGCCTGTTTACACTTGGGGTAAACCTCAGACGAACGAAAATCCTGAAAGAGGCACAGATAAGCTTATTTCATTGGGAGATAAAGGATTTGTACTGTTGAGGCAATCGAGATCTGCTAGTGAAAGCAGTAATTATTGGTTAGAGTATTATGACCCGAGCCTAACACTCATCAGTAATATAAAAATTGAATTTTCTGTCGGGGTAATGGGAGACTCCTATGATATAGAAAAAATAGTACCGCAAAAAGGTGTACTCTATGCATTGGTAAGTCATTGGGACAAAACAACCATGTTGAATACTTTGTCGTTAAAAACGGTGAATTTGAATGGTAAACTTGATCATTACATGAATTTGACATCACAATCCGCCGAAAAATATATGAACAGAGGTGGATTCGATATAACTTTTTCTGAAAATGGCAAAAAATTATTGGTGATAAATGAAGCGCCCTTTGAACGCAAAACCTTTGAAAAATTAAGTTTAACTTGTTTTGATGTAGAAACTAAAAAAGAGGACTGGACTCATGCACAAGAATTAAAGACTCCTTCGGATAGAGGTTACAACAACAATATTGCAATTTCAAATTCGGGAAAGGCTATAATGTTTAAAAAGTATTCTGAAAAAATGAAGTGGTATTATGCTTTGTTTACTTGCGGAGGACCTGGGGATTGGAACGAAAATTCCCTAAGCATTCTTGGTGAGAGAGTAATTTCTGATTATAAAATTACAACGAACAATGATAATGAATTTAGAAAATATAGATGTAAAGGAAATACCATTTCCACTTGATTTAGTTTCAAAGATAGAAGGTGGAAATGGAAAAAAAACCGTTCTGCGAAACGTAACAATGAAGGAAATTCTTTATCGTAAAGATGGACGTGCATTAGTTCTTTTAGAAAAAATTACCTCGAAGAAAGACGGTGTACCTGGGACCCAACCTGTGCAGTATAGATACGAATGGAATTACAATGATTTTATTGCAATGTGTATAAATGACAATGATCAATCATTGGCTTGGTTTCAAAGTTTCAAAAAGGATCAAAAAACCATAAATAATGAGGAAGAGGATAATTACGGCTCCGTTATTTATCACTTGAAAAATGATCGGTTGTATGTCTTTTGGAATAATACAGAATTATCTGTTCCATCAATTCCACCTGCGAGCTGGAAGGAACCTGACGGAACCAAATACGTTAAAAAAGATGCATTTAACGAAAAAACAATGTATGCTACATTTATGCAAATCATGGAGTCAGATGGCAGCATGGTCTATAAGAATAGAACGCACGGATTACCTCTATTAAACCTTCATAAAGGGAATGTATTTGAAATGAGTTTGACAACACGATTTTTTTTCGATTACCAAGGAGATTTGGTTGTCATGTCTAGTATGAACAATCAGGGTTTAAGGTATCAATTCGGAATTATTGGTTTTTAGATTAAATTAATTCAAAAGATCAACTTCAATCCTGAAATAAAATTAGGAAAATACCGCTATTTGGTCAAGTACCGTTACTTCTAAATTTTCAACATCTTTTACAAGTTTTTATTAGACTTTTATCATGTTCACTGGGTTATTATAGAACCTAATGGGTTTAAATTGGATGTCGCTCGTATTTGTTGAAATTTGGTTATACTCTTCGCAGAACTTATAAAAAGAGTTATTCGGACGGATTACAGGGTAAATAGTGTAGGTCTCATCCGCAATTATCAAAAACAAAAAATGAGGGTTAGCTTTTTGCTAACCCTCATTTTTGATTAAAGCTATCAATTAATTTAATCTTTTGTAATCCTTTTTTTAATCAGTTGACCGTTAATACTTGCCTCAACAAAGTAAACACCTGGTACAAAATGAGTAATATCAGTGGAAACAACATTGCTAGAAGTAATTTCTTTCGATACTATTGAGCCCATTACGTTATAAATATTGACCTCATCAATGATAGACTCTGATTGAATTGAGAAGTTATTTTGCACTGGATTAGGATAAAGCTCAAAACTAATTTTTTCATTTTCCATTATAGAAGTGGTTCCTGCACAAGATACCGCTACGGAATCTACTCCCCATACGTTGTCGAAATAGCAAATGTTGTCTTGTGTTCTTCCTCCCAAATCAAAATCAGGAAAAATCACAATTTGATCTACCATCTCGGATGCATATGGACCTTGACCGATATAACCAGAGAAGTCAAATGTCAAAAGCTCCCACTGGTTGGTTAAGGTATTAGGAATTTTAATTTCTACCATTGCAGCTGCAGTCGGAGTCACTAGTTTGATTCCTACATCGCTAATAACAGATTTCCACACCATAATCTTTATTGTACTTGTATTTGCATCTAACATAAAAGCACCTAAATCAGCCCCATGTTGACTTTCGCATCCAGCCCAAGGGTTGCCAGCTTGAAGTGCAGTAAATTTGGCTACGGTACACGAAGTATTGATTCCACTCTTATCTGGATTTTCAATTATTTCTAAAGCTGGATTGGTAGCGTTCTCAAATACAGTCCAGGTCCATGAAGCTCCGTTTCCCGAAGTTTCGAAATCAATTGGTACGTTTTGAGCAGTTACTGACCCGGTTATAAGCACAGTTGTTAAACCAAAAAGTGTAGTTCTTAGTAAATTTTTCATCATATAGTAAATTTAAATTATTGGCACAAGTTAGTGTATTTTGTACAATAACTAACTAAACTTTTAAATATTAACACAATAAATATTTAGTTTTGCTTGCTAAAAGCAATGAAGGGCTGATTTCTTTTATAAAAAAACAACCCTTCAAATCTTAAGTTCATGACGGTTATTCCACAATAAATCGGACAATATTTGTTTCGGATCCGACAACAACGTGAGCAAGGTAAACGCCACTAAGCAGGTTCGTCACATCTATCGTGGTATGATTTGTCCCTGGAAACAATCCAGCAACTTTGTTCCCGATAATGTCATAAACTGCGACGTTCTCGATATTTCCATTATCAGAGATTATTGTTATATCATTTTTAGCTGGATTTGGAAAGGAATGCAAACCATTAATTTTCGATATAGATTCAATTCCAAGGGTAGTAGTGTCGGCAATTAATTGAATATCATCAAAGAAATAAGTGGAATTAGGTCCAGCATCGTTGTTTGGACCATATCCAAATAAGAATGTGATTACATCGTATATAGCAGGATCACCAGTGAAATCCCAGAAATAATTGGTCCATTCACCAGATACTGTTGTATAAACATTCTTCTCATTTGC
>JAHEMP010000033.1 GCA_024643585.1 Crocinitomicaceae bacterium
GGAATAAATTCAAGGCTAAATTATTATGATTCCCAAACCTTAACCAATATTGTCGAGAGGTCCGCAGGGTTATTGGATATTGAAATTGACGAATTAGCTGCTTATCAAATCGCAAGTCGGAGCAGAGGAACACCAAGAATTGCAAATGCTTTATTACGACGCGTTCGAGATTTCGCTCAGATAAAAGGCAATGGAACAATCACATTGGACATTACAGAATATGGACTTGAGGCTTTGAATGTGGACAAAAATGGATTGGATGAGATGGACAATAGAATGTTAACTGCCATCATTCAAAAATTCAATGGAGGTCCAGTAGGTCTAACAACAATAGCAACAGCGATAGGTGAGAACGCGGGAACTTTAGAAGAGGTTTACGAACCTTTTTTAATTCAAGAAGGTTTTCTAATGCGAACTCCGAGGGGAAGAAAGGTCACTGAAAAAGCCTATAAGCATCTCGGTTTTGATAAAGGATGGAGTCAGGGCGGTTTGTTTTGATATGAATTCAGCAGTTGAAAATAATACAAAATTTATAAAGCAAAAGGCCCATGAGTTGGGCTTTTTCTTTTGTGGAATTTCCAAGGCTGAATTTTTGGAACATGAGGCACATCAGCTAGAAAAATGGTTAAAGAAATCCTTTCATGGAAAGATGGGATACATGGAAAATCATTTTGACAAAAGATTAGATCCACGGCTTTTGGTGGATGGAGCAAAGAGTGTAGTTTCTTTGCTTTTAAATTATTACCCTGAAGAAATTCAAAACAAGGATGCTCCAAAAATTTCGAAATATGCCTATGGTGAGGATTACCATTATGTCATAAAAGACAAATTAAAAAGTCTAATGACCTCAATTCAAGAGGAAATTGGTGAAGTAGGCGGTCGAGTATTTGTTGATTCAGCACCCGTAATGGATAAAGCGTGGGCCAAAAAAAGTGGTTTGGGATGGATTGGAAAAAATTCGAACTTAATAAACCCCAAGCATGGCTCATTTTTTTTTATTGCTGAGCTTATTATTGATTTGGAATTGATAGAGGATGGTCCGATTAAGGATTATTGTGGCACATGCACAAGATGTATTGACGAATGTCCGACAGATGCTATCGTTCAACCTTATGTAGTGGATGGTTCGAAATGTATTTCATATTTAACCATTGAATTAAAAGATCAAATTTTACCCAATGAGTTCAAAAACAAGATGGACGATTGGATGTTTGGCTGCGATGTATGTCAGGATGTTTGTCCATGGAATCGGTTTTCTAAACCGCACAACGAATCACGGTTTGAAGCCAACCGAGAGTTGTTAAATATGAATTCAAATGATTGGAAAGATTTAACCCAAGAAATATTTTCAGGAATTTTTAAGAACAGCGCAGTAAAAAGAACAAAATTTGAAGGATTGAAAAGAAACATTTCGTTTTTGAGAAATCAATAATTTCCAAAGAACAATCTCCCTTTTTTTAGAGCACTTCCCTAAGTGCATTGATAGTGAAGACAATTGTTACTCTTGAATCAGAAGTATTAAATTCATGTTTTTCACAAAAATATCTTGATAATCAGTATTTTATTTTTTTCAAATACGTAAATAAAATTGTACATTTCCATTTAAAAGCAACTATATGACTCCAGATGTAATTGTTGACGAACCTGTTTCCTTGAGCATGAATCCTTACACAGGACCATGGACCAAATCCGAGGCTGCGCATTTATTGCGACGATGCATGTTCGGACCAACTTTCCCACAAATAGAAGGCGCCGTGACGAACGGAATGAATGCAACGGTGGCCTCTTTATTGACGATTCCAGTGGTCAATCCACCTTTGGCATTTGATCCAGATGAAGCTGTAGCACCGATTGGCACAACTTGGGTAACAAGTCCATATAATTCGGGACCCAACACTCAGCCAACCGAGGATGCGCGCTATAAGTCACTTGCGGCTTGGACAATGCAAACAATGAATTCAACGAACTTGGATATTTCGGCCAAAATGAATTTGTTTTGGCAGAATCATTTCGCCGTTGAGGGCGTTTTTGATTCCCGTGCGACATACAATTATTTAAATTTGTTGCGGACGCATGCGTTAGGCAATTTTAAACAACTTATCAAGGATGTAACGATTGATCCCGCAATGCTGTTGTTCCTGAATGGAGCGTCAAACAATGTTTTTTCACCAAATGAAAATTTTTCGCGCGAACTTTTAGAACTTTATACTTTAGGTAAAGGTGTTCAAATAGGTCCTGGTGATTACAGCACTTATACGGAGGCAGATGTTGCCGCTGGAGCAAAAATATTAACAGGTTATATTGTTGATGGACTGAGAAGTGATACTTTACCTTCGCCGGTTTCTATTTTCCTATCTAGCTATCATGACAATTCAACAAAACAATTGTCCAATCATTTTGGAAATATTTCTGTTCCTGGTTCAGGAGCTACTGAATATTCAAATTACATAGATATCATTTTTCAGCAACCGACTTGTGCCACATATATTTGTAAAAAAATCTATCGCTATTTTGTGAATTATGATTTGACGCCTAATGTATTGAATAACATCATACCAATTATGGCTCAAACGCTTACCGTGAATAACTTTGAGATTTTTCCGGTGATGGATCAATTGCTGAAAAGCGAACATTTTTATGATATCGCTGTAAGGGGCGCAATAATAAAGAGCCCCATGGAAACAGTTTTTTCTTGGTTTAATTCCTCTACTTCTTCACCCAATGTATCTGTTCCTATAGATTATCAAACCTATTTGAATTTGTATTGGTACACAGGTGCTTTAGGACAAACCTACGCTTCCCCGCCAAATGTCGGTGGTTGGCCAGCCTATTACCAGGCTCCTGCTTTTTACAAATTGTGGCTGAATTCAACGTTTTTAAAAGCACGATTTGATTTTGCAACTTGGCTGACTCAATATAACGGGATAGATGTAGGAGGTAATTTCTTCAAGGTAAAGGCATTGAACGTTGTAAATGGGCTGTCCATCCCCAATGACGCAGTAAGTGTAATCGACGACCTTGCTGATATGTATTGTCCAAAATCATTAGGTGTAGCAGATAAACTTATTTTGAAAGCAATTCTCACAAATGGATTACCAGATTTTGAATGGACTATCCAGTATAATGATTACGCGGCAGACCCTAATAATATTGTATTTTCTGATCCCGTGCGAATAAGGGTAGAACTCGTATTATCAAGAATTTATAAAATGGCGGAATTCCAAACCATTTAACTCCGGTAAAGAAAACAATCATGAAAAGAAGACATTTTGTACGAAACGTTTCCCTGGCTGGAGTTGCTACTCCCTTCATGTTGAACGAAATGAAGTTACAGGCTATTGACAAAAAGCTTTTCGGTTATGCTAAAGTAGCTGAAGATAGAGTTTTAGTTATTATTCGATTGAATGGAGGTAACGATGGCTTGAATACAGTTATACCGAGAGATCAATATTCAAATTTATCGGTTCAAAGAAGCAATATTTTAATTCCGGAAGCACAAGTCCTACCGCTAACAACCCAAGTTGGTTTGCATCCATCGATGACAGGGATGAAGAATCTGTATGACAATGGGCGATTATCGATCATTCAAAACGTTGGTTATCCAGAACAAAATAGATCTCATTTTAGATCGATGGACATATGGACATCTGGAATGATGGACCCCGCAAATACTACAGGTTGGATTGGTCGTCCTTTCGACAATGCTTATCCAAACTTCCCAGATGCCTATCCGAATCTAACTTACAAGGATCCGTTTGCGATTACGATGGGTTATCAAATATCAGCAACTTGCCAAGGAGTAATGGGAAATTTTTCTCATTCGGTTCAAAATCCATTTGACACTTTTTCCTTACAAGCATCTGCGGCATTGAATGATGGTACGTATTATGGCTCGAACATGGAGTTTATAACCACTATGATTGGTCAGGCCAATGCCTATGGAAACCAAGTGAATGCAGCAGCAAATGCTGGAACAACTTTGTCTACCATGTACGACCCTAACAATAGTTTAGCAACGCAATTAAAATATGTTGCTCAAATGATTTCTGGTGGGTTAGAAACTAAGGTCTATGTATTGGATCTAGGCGGTTTTGATACTCATGATCAACAAGTTGTAAATGGGTTTACCACTACTGGAAATCATGCTGACTTAATGAAGAAATTATCCGATGCAATTGCAGCTTTTCAAGACGATTTGCAATTGTTAGGTTTGTCAAGTCGAGTTGCAGGGATGACTTTCTCTGAATTCGGACGACAAGTAGCTTCCAATGCCAGTTTTGGAACCGATCATGGAGATGCGGCACCATTGTTTTTATTTGGATCTTGTTTGAATGCTCAAATAATTGGGCCAAACCCAACAATTTCGAATGTACTTCAAAATCAAGCAGGAGTTCCAATGCAAATTGATTTCAGAGATGTTTACGCTTCTATTTTGAAAGATTGGTTTGTTGTGGATCCCGTAGAAATACAAACTCTTTTTGAGCATACAGTGACTTTCTATCCAGTTTTAGGAGCATGTAATTTGGGAATTGAAGAAAATGTGGCAGACGATGAAGTTAAGTTGCTATTGTATCCAAACCCAAGTGCGAATCAAACGACTGTTCGTTTAGAGACCTTGAATGAATGGGTAAAAATAGAGGCATATGATATGACAGGTTCGAGATCAGCCGTTTTATTTGATGGTAATTTGGAAGCAGGTAAGCACGATATCCCAATGGACATTAGTGACCTAAACCCAGGTCAATACTTGATTCGTGTTACGAAAAAATCAGGATTGAACGAGGCGAGATTTACCAAATTGAGATAAGTACTTTAATCAAATTAAAAAGTCGGATAGTAAATACTATTCGACTTTTTTTTGTTTTGACTTTAATCTAAACCTTTGGTTTCAAATAACTCTGGTAGACAGAATCCTTTGAGAATTGCACTGTGGGTATAATTTATCCCCCAAAAATTGCTTTGTAAATATCGTTTCCGTTGGCATAAACCATAAGTGTCAATAATATTGCAAAACCTACATATTGAGCATATTCCAAAACTTTTTGAGGAGCTTCTTTGTCTGTAATCATTTCATATAAAAGGAATACAACATGTCCGCCATCAAGAGCGGGTATTGGTAAAATATTCATGAAGGCCAAAATGATGGAGATCAGTGCCGTATTCAACCAAAATATTTGCCAATCCCAAACTGGAGGGAAAAGTTTTCCAATTGCACCAAATCCACCTATTGAACTAGCTCCTTTTTTAGTGAAGAGATATTTTAATTGTGAAGCATAATCTTGTAAAGTTTGAATTCCGTAAGACGTTCCAACGGAAATGCTTTGAGCAAAACTGTATTTTATGTTTTGTAATTTGTTCGTATCAACCGCAATTCCATCTCTCTTTGGAGCGAACCCAATTGTTCCTTCTTTGGAGACCAAAATATTTTTGACTAATGTATCGTTTTTACGAACGAAGGTGACCTCAACCTTTTTGCCTTTATTTTCATACAGCGCTGCAACGGTTTGGTCGAAGTACTCTATGGAATGACCAGCGATAGAAACGAGTATATCATTTTTCATTAATATACCGTAAGCATTTGATTGCGATTTGGGTAAAACAGAATCGACTACATTGCTTTTCAATCGAAAATCAAACGGTGCCATTGCCCCGGCTTTGAATAACGCATAATCAATATCTTCAGGTAAAGTAAGCGTCTCTATTTTTCCATTTTGATGCTTAACCTCAAACGATCGCGCTCCACGCAACATTATTTCTTTGTTGACGTCTTTTGCATTTTCAATTACTACATCACCTGCTTTTAATACTATGTCCCCTGTTTCGAAACCATATTTCTTAAGCATTGGAGCAACAGACAATCCGGCCTTTATGTCGTTCGGATCCATTTTTTCAACGCCGTAACTAAAAATCACCAAGATGTAAATTAAACAGCCAAGAATTAGGTTGACAGTTACTCCGCCCAACATGATAATCAACCTTTGCCAAGCTGGTTTCGAGCGAAACTCCCATGGTTGAGCAGGTTGAGCCATTTGTTCCGTATCCATTGATTCGTCAACCATTCCAGATATTTTAACATATCCACCCAAAGGCAACCAACCAATTCCCCATTCCGTATCTCCGATTTTCTTTTTAAAAATTGAAAACTTCCAATCAAAGAATAAGTAGAATTTTTCAACTCTAGTTTTAAATAGTTTGGCTGGTATAAAGTGCCCAAACTCGTGCAATACGACTAAAATCGATAGTGAAAGCAAAAGTTGTGCGGCTTGAATAAGGATGTCCATTCTTAGATGTAATAAATAAAGGTGTAAAGATAGTTTTTCAGATTGAATTCATTTGTTCTTCGTAAATACCATTTCGAATGAAATAATCCAACATAGCCTCTTTGATTAAATGCTGCTGCTCTCTATCGTTCAAAGGGGGTAGTGGTTTTACGAGTTTAAAGTGAGGCCAATTTTCAGCATCTCTTTCTATAAATTGATAATAACCCATAGGCTCGAGCAAGGTACATATAGCAACATGTAATAAATCAGTCTTTTCTTGCTTGGTGAATGTTCTGTGACCAGAACCAAATTCATCGACACCAATAAGAAACAATATGGCCTGTACATCCATACCTTCGCCGAACTGACTCTCCAAATGAGTTTTTAATTTTTGAAATCGTATTTCTATTTCGTAATCCACGATGTAAAAGTACACATTCCAAGTGGCTGAAAAAATGTTAAATATTGCCTTTCTTCTTAATTATTCTTAATCAGACTTCTTTCCCAAGCAATTTACTTGTTACCTTAGTAGAAAATGTAATAAAATGAAAAATTTTAAAATATTTACGATTGCAATAGCAGCAGCTTTTTTAATGACTGCTTGTCAAGATGAAACTACACCAACAGTTGAAACAGAGGAGCAAAATCCAGGATGTTTTTATACATACAATGATGGTTCAACGTCTATGGAATGGACAGCGTTTAAGTTTACAGAGAAGGCGCCTGTGAAAGGAACATTTACCGAAATTAACATAGAAGGCACAAAAGAGTCAGATGATCCAATGACGATTCTGTCCACAATGCGATTTTCAATTCCAGTAAACTCTGTCTCATCACAAAATGAAGATAGAGATGGCAAAATTGTTAAAAGTTTCTTTGGAACAATCAATACGGAAAGATTAACAGGAAAAGTGGTTAACCTTGGAAGTGATGGCACTGCTGTCCTTGGTATTACCATGAATGGCGTAACGAAAAATGTAGACGGAAAGTACACTTTCGAAAACAATAAATTTGATTTTTCAGCGACAATTGACGTTGCGTTGTGGAACGCAATTCCAGGGATTGAGGCATTAAACACGATTTGCAAAGATTTACATACTGGTGCCGACGGTGTTTCAAAACTTTGGTCGGAAGTTGACATTGCATTTAGCACGACCTTAATGTCTGATTGCGACTAAAATCATTTCCAATGCATTAACAAAACGGCTGTAGAACTTTTGTTCACTGCCGTTTTTTTATAAGCTTCTTTTTGTAATCTTGTATATGAATTTTATAGACATCTTACTAATTATTCCAATCGCCTATACCGCATGGAAAGGATTTAAAAAAGGATTCATCATTGAAGTCTTTACTTTTCTTGCATTTTTTGTTGGAATTTATGCGGGTGTTCATTTTTCCGATTATGCGTCCAAATCCTTGTCGGACAATTTTGATATCGGAAACACATATTTGCCTACTATAGCTTTCACTATAACTTTTCTAGTAATTGGAGCAATCGTTTATTTTGCTGGAAAAGCAATAGAGCAAGTGGTAAAAATTACTGCATTGAGTCCAATGAACAAAATGGGAGGAATGGTTTTTGGCGCATTGAAGATGCTGCTAATTTTAAGTGTATTGTTATCAGTTGTTGAATCCTACAGTGAAAAAAACGAGATGCTTTCGAAAGAAAAACGAGATGCTTCAGTTTTGTATAAACCTGTAAAGGCCATTGGCCTGTATACTGTTCCAGGATTAAAGTCGAGCACTATTTTTATAGAAAATGCGTTGCAACCTGAATCAGACAGCACGGGTTTGACTGTACAACAAGTATTTCGAGCAAAGGAGATTGCTGATAGTTTGGGCATAGAGCCTAAAGATGCAATCGAGTTGCACGACCTTTATAAAAAGTATGAGTAAAATTTTATTTATCGTTTCTCTATTTTGTTGCTCGAATATTTGTACTCAGTTCGAAACTAAAGTTTTTATTCAACAGAGCCCCTGCGATAATCTATTCAATATAAGTAAAGTCAATGTAACCAAATCTGGTCCATATTTTGGTATTCAAAGAGGTAAATTTGCGATTATCGAAATTGGAGGAGAGAAACAATGGAAACGAGTCACCTGGCGCAAACCTAAGACGCATGCATTAAGATTTGGAGCCAACTACAATTTCAAATACAACGTGATTGGATACGATATTGGCTACTGGTTAAAACTTGGTCGATTGGATTTGACCTATGGCTGCAATTTGGTATGTCGCACGGACTTTGATGTGTACAGTTTTGGAATTTCTCCGACAATCGGGTATAAGTTTCAACAATTTCATTTGCAAACGGGTTATCATTTTCTCAATAGACCTATCGATACTTTTGAGACCAATTCCTTATTCATTTCGTTGCGCTATGTTTTTATAAACGAACGAAAATGGAATGTTTCAAAAAATCAAAAAAGTCGAAAGAAAAATGACGAAGGTTTTTTCGAAAGAATGAAGAAAAAGTTGTAATCCATGCAAAATACACACACATTACTTTCTTCGCCATTGCAGGGTTTTACAGATTATCGATTTCGAAATGCCTTGAATAGACATTTTGGAGGAATCGACACGTATTATTCCCCTTACATTCGTTTAAATGGAAAGCTGGAAATAAAACCAGCGTACGAAAGGGATATTTTACCAATCAACAATTCAGAATTACACGTCATACCTCAAATTATGACGAATGACGCAGATGAATTTTTATATGTAGCAAAATACGTTCAATCTTTGGGGTACAAGGAATTGAATTGGAATTTGGGTTGCCCTTATCCTATGGTCACAAAAAGATGCATGGGTTCGGGTTTGATTGCCGATGCCAAGCGAATTGATGGAATCCTAAATCGTGTTCATTCGGAATCCGATATTATTGTTTCCATGAAAATGAGAATGGGGTATGAGGAACCCACAGAAATTTTAGACGTCTTTCCACTTTTGGAAAAATACCCCATTAAAAATATTGCCATTCACGCTCGAATTGGGAAACAATTGTACAAGGGCGGAGTGGATTTGGAATCTTTTGAACGATGTTTAAGCGAAACGAGTCATAAAATATACTACAATGGCGACATTACAAGTGTTGAAGCGTTTCAAGAAATGGTGGATCGTTTTCCATCCATTGATCATTGGATGATTGGCCGAGGACTAATTCACGATCCTTTTTTGCCAAGTAAAATCAAAAGAGATTCGGATGAACTACCAGAAAATAGTCACCAATTGTTTCGAGCTTTTCATGAAGAATTGTTTCAAGAGTTTTCTTCTGCTTTATCTGGCTCTACAAATGTTCTGCTGAAGATGTATTCTTATTGGGAGTACTTTTTATATTTATTCGAAGACATTAAAAAGCCACTGAAGAAAATTAAGAAAGCAAGAACAATAGACCAGTATTTAATTGCTGTTGATGAAATTTTAGAATCAGATTTTAAAATAGACTTCCCTGTTCAAAACGATTTGTGATATATTCCAGCAGAATTTCTGGGGAATTGTGTTTCTCACTTTTCAAAAGTTTAGGATTGATTGTATGTGCGGCGAAAAGTTCGTTGGGTGTTAATTGAAAAAAGGACTGAATTTCATTTTCTTTCGCTTGTAGCCAAGGTTCAATTTTGTCATCCGTCAACATGATGGGCATTCGTTTTTTCGAATTGTGAATGTCTGACATAAACTCATTTGCCGCCGAAGTTAAAATAGAAAAAGTGTATTTTTTCTCGCCTGTTTTCAAGTCCAAATATTCATCGTAAATCCCTGCCATGGAGAACAATTTGTCTTGTTTTGGATGAACGAAATACGGAATTTTCTCTTTTCCTTTCGTTTGGTATTCAAAAAATCCTGTTGAAGGAATGATGCAATGATTTCTGCCAATCAAATGTTTAAAAGAAGCCTTTTCTGTGACAGTTTCACTTCTCGCATTTAAAGTTTTTGATGCTATATCTGACCAGTTTTCTCCTTTAAACCAACTCGGAATTAAACCCCAATTCATAACAGATATTTTCGGATCCTTGGTAATAACTCTCCATTCTGGAAAAGAAAATCCACTAGCGTGAAATAAGGGTTCTTCAGCTATTTCTGAAGGCACCTTTCTCTTGTATTTTTTAGAAAGATCAACGTTTTTGGATGTTAGGGAGTTACTGTAACACATTTTATTATTCTTAAATTTATTGTGCTTCACACATTTAAATTTAAAGAAATTATCTCTATCAATTGTGATTCAATATGTCAACATGCAAGGCGACCCCAATCAATAATGAGCAAAGCACCTCAAATTCATCAATTTATTTCCACAATTCAGATGATTAAACTATCTTTGCACCCTCAAAAGCATAGTCAATGTCAATAGGAGTAAAAATATTTTCAGGGAGAGCATCAAGTGGTTTGGCAACACAGATTGCTAAAAGGTACGGAATCGCTTTAGGAGACGTGAAAGTTATGGACTTTAGCGACGGCGAATTTCAGCCTTCTTTTGAGGAAACGGTTCGTGGACAAGATGTATTTATTGTTCAAAGTACAATGCCTCCAACAGAGAATTTATTCGAAATGTTGTTGATGGTAGACGCTGCTAGAAGAGCTTCGGCAAGAAAAATTATTGCTGTTATTCCTTATTTTGGTTTTGCTCGTCAAGATCGTAAGGACAAACCGCGTGTTGCGATTGGAGCAAAATTGATTGCCAACATGTTGATGACAGCAGGAGTTGACCGTGTAATGACAATGGACTTACACGCAGACCAAATTCAAGGCTTTTTCGAAGTGCCGGTTGATCACTTGTTTGCTTCGACGATCTTTTTGAAAGAAATTGAAAATTTAAATTCAGGAAACCTTATTATGGCAGCGCCAGATGCGGGTGGAGCGAAACGCGCGAATTCTTACGCCAAAAAATTAGAAATAGGTTTGGCACTTTGTCACAAACAAAGAAGAAGACCAAATGAAGTTGCCGAAATGACCGTGATTGGGGATGTAAAAGGCAAAGACGTAATCCTGGTGGATGATATGGTTGATACAGCAGGAACATTGACGGCAGCAGCTGATTTGTTTATGTCACAAGGCGCTTTGAGCGTTAGAGCATTCTGCACCCACGCTGTATTATCAGGGCCAGCATACGAGCGCATCGAAAAATCAAGATTGACGGAATTAATTGTTACTGACACAATTCCTTTGAAAGGGAAGAGTGATAAAATCAGAGTAATTACGGTTGCGGATTTATTCGCTGATGTTATCAGACGAATGGTTAACAATCAATCCATCAGTTCACACTTTGTAATATCATAAATAAATAAATAATGAAAAAAGTACAATTGAGCGGTTCGGTTAGACCGAACGTAGGGAAAAAAGGAGCGAAAGCGACTAGAGACGCTGGTTTAGTTCCTTGTGTGCTTTATGGTCAAGGAGAACAAACTGCCTTCGCTGTAACAGCAAATGACATTGAAAAAATCGTTTATTCTCCAGAGGTTTTCCAAGTAGAATTGGATATTGAAGGTAAAAAAGCGGTTGGTATCATCCAAGAGTTGCAACAGCATCCGGTTAAAGGAACCATTCAACACGTTGATTTCTTAGAATTAAATGAGAAGAAAGAAGTGAAAGTTGGTTTACCAGTTCGTTTGACAGGTAATTCGAGAGGTGTTTTGAACGGTGGACGTTTGATGCAAATTTTCCGTCGTTTGAATGTGAAAGCATTGCCAGCTGACTTACCAGAAGCAATCGTAGTTGACATTACAAACTTGCGTATTGGTCAAGCTATCCGTATCAAGGATATTGCGAATAACAAATTGAATTTCTTAGATGCTGCAAACGCGGTTATCGTTTCTGTTGCTCGTTCTAGAGTATCTGTTGATGATTCTGATGATGAAGAAACAGAAGAAGGAGCTGAGGCAACTGCTGAAGCAACTGAAACTGAAGCAGGAGAATAAATTAATATTCCTAAATACAAAACGGGCGATCCAAATGGGTCGCCCGTTTTTTTATTGTGGTTTTTTCTATTCTCCCAAAAACAATTTCTTCAACTCCGTTGCATCGGCAGGCTTCATTTTGCCTGCTAAAATTAAGCTCAATTGTTTTCTTCGAAGCGCACCATCGTAACGTGCTATTTCTTCTTCCGTTTCGGGAATTAGTTTTGGAACATCAATCGGTCCACCGTTTTGATCCACAGCAACGAAAGTATAAATTGCTTCATTGCACTTTGTTCGTTTGCCGGAAACATAATCTTCTACAAAAACATCTATAAAAACTTCCATGGATGTACTAAACGCACGAGAAACTTTGGATTCCAATGTCACAATTGAAGAATGTGGAATTGGAAAATTAAAAGCGACATTGTTCACAGAAGCCGTAACAACCACCCGTTTGCAATGACGATGTGCAGAAATACTTGCGGCAACGTCCATCCAAGCTAAAAGTTGCCCACCAAAAAGATTGTCATGTGTATTGGTATCGTTGGGCAAAACCATCTTTGTTGTAATGGTCAATGATTCCTTGGCGGTTTTTGTTTTTGGTGACATGCTCTAATTTTTCTGCAAAATTACTCATTTATTTGGAGTGCCTCGCACATTAATGCTTATTGTATTTGATGCTATTCGAATTTGGTCGATTCACACCTCCAACACCGAAGGCTTCAAATAACCAACATCCAATCCATTCAATCTATTTCAAAAGTTCTGGATATTTAGCTTTGAAAGCATTTAACCTAGGTATTGACACTGCACGAACGTATCCCTGGTCTGGATGCAAACGCTCGTAATTTTGATGATAATCTTCGGCTTTGTAGAATATTTCGAAAGGAACGACTTCGGTTGTGATTGTTGAATAAATATTGTTCTTGAGCAATAGTGTTATATAAATTGAAGCTTCCTCTTTTTCTTTCTTGGTCTGATAAAAAATTACAGAACGGTACTGTGGGCCTCTGTCCGGACCTTGTTGATTTAAAGTAGTTGGGTC
>JAHEMP010000266.1 GCA_024643585.1 Crocinitomicaceae bacterium
TTTAAAAGGTGCGCACACGGAAGCGTGCGAAATTTTTGAAGAAGTTTTGAAACACGACCCAAAATGGAAATTATGATAGTAAGAAAATATATAACTGTAATAGCAATTGCCCTATCTTCGGCTGCTTCAGCGCAATTTGGATTAAGTGCGGGTCCAACTCTCGTTAAATCATTTGGCTCACCCAGACCTTTAGTGGGCTTTCACGCGAGTGGCGAAATGTCGAGAGACGATCAATCTAGCTACTTCGGTAGAATAAGCTTTATGCCAGGAGCAAAAGAAAATGAAATTTATCGAGTTGCTCTTACTGGTAACGATCCAACAGCGCCTTATGCTGAAACATCCTTTACGACAAAGACCAATTTTACAAGAATAGAAGGTGGGGCGCGTTACTATTTGGGAGACGGTTATGAAACAGGTTTTGCAGTTTATGGCGGTTCTAAATTGGTAATAGCATTCAATAAAATAAAAGCTGATTACCAGCCCTATGATGAAGTTTTGTATCGATTACCTGATGGAATCGCACCATTCGGAACAGTTTTCGGTTTTGGATTTGGGCTGCAAGGCGGAGTGAAATATGGAATTACAGGTTTGGGCACGCTTTATTTTGATATTGGTTTTGATTATTTATTCGCTCTATCCGCTAACAATGACATGTATTACTTTTCAAGCTACTTAAATCAACCTTTGTTCTCGTTTAATTTAGGCTTCAGAAAAGATTTGTTCATCGGTCAATAGATTTTCGAGATTTCTTTTGCTAATTCATTAAAACTAGAATATCTTTTCCCGGCAGCATCCATTAAAAGGGTATCCAATTCTTCTGATGAATACTTGTTGGGTGGCTTTCTAAATTGATGCTTCACTAGACCTTTTTCCAGAACCCTCCATAAATTCTTTTTGAAAAGAAAAGGTCTCTCGATGGGGTAGGTTATTTGCAGTTGAGTTTGCAATGCTGGATTACTATTTGAGAAGAGTAGTTTGCCACTGAAAAGCCTGTGCGTTACCAAACAAAAAGAGAACACGTCAGTACTGTAATTAGCACAATTCAATCGATTCAAAATAATTTCTGGAGCCGAGTAGGCCAATTGGAACAAAGTTTTTCGATTTGGAATTTGATTCAAATAAAACGCTAGTCCAAAATCTATCAAGGAACATTCAAGTTTTCCGCTGGTTTCATAAATGATAATGTTTTCGGGCTTAACATCGCCATGGATAATTTTATTCTTTTCAAGTGCAGAAAAGATAGGTTCCAAAGAAAGAACAATCTCCTTCAATTTAGTAACCCGATGTCGCTTTTTAACGGATAGCCAGAACTCAGATAATGAAATTCCCGGTGCATATTTTTTTACAATACTGTATTGATCTGCAGAATCCACAATATCAATTATTTCAGGAAGTCCACGTGAATCAAATGAAAATTGAGCTTCGTTCAATAATTGTTTCAACCCTAATTCATTCGATTTTTCAACTGTTTTTAAAACAAATAACTCTTCGCTAAATGGCTTTTTTACAAGGAAAACTTGACCAAATCGCTTACTTTTAACCGAAGATAGTTGTTTGACAACCGTATAGTCGTTATGAGGAGTTTCCATTTTGTACTAAAGTAAGTTTTTTACTGAATACAAGTCGACCCCTAATTTCAAAACAAGAAATAGTTTTTTTATTTTTTGTCTTTTAACGAAAACTGAAATTGGATCGTTCCGTAAATTGAAATGCCATCAGAAGGCAATATTCCCGGTCCGGGATAACCCGAAGCACGACGTGTGAAATAGGAGGCATTTCCGAGGTTGTTAACTCCAGCTTCAAAAGTCCAATTTTTTCTCAATTTGTATTTCGTAGAAAAATCCATGACCCAGTAGGCTGGTACTAACCCAATCACGGCATCACCTGAAGGTTCAATGGCATTTGAAGCGTCTGAAAATTGATCAGAAGTATAGGATACCTGAAATTGAGTGGTCCAGTTTTTCAGTTTGTATTTAAACCCACTTCGAATAATAATTGGGGCAACATATTCTACCTGTTTGTTTAAATAATTCGCCTCTTTTGATCGAATATAATTGGCTTGAATGTAGGCCGCATTAAGAAAAATAGAAAGTTGTTGTTTACTTTCTGCATTGATTGCATTTAAAATGTCAAATTCTGAAAAAATCTCTAATCCTAAATTAATGGCATCGCCAATGTTGGTTCTTTCTTTAAAGGTAGTGCCGGCTTTTGGAGCCAATCCGATTTTATCACCATAGAAAATATAGAATCCAGCGACATCAAAGACCCAATACTTTTTAATCGAGCCTCTTAATCCGAGTTCAGCGGTAAATCCTTGCTCGTCTCGTATAGCAGTATCGACGACAATATTGGGGTTGTTAATTCGTATGTCTGTAAAGTTAATTGCCCGATAGTTTTGAGTGAAATTGAAATAAGTGGCAACTTTTGAATTTATTCTATAAGAGCCTCCTGCACCGAACAAAGGTACCTTTCTAATCACGGTATTTGAATCCTCGATTTTATAAACCGCGAGCGTATCATTGTTCACAGGATGAACAACATAACGCTTATAAAATCCTTCAGAAGAACTCGTAATTCCTTCAAGACGGATACCAAAATTCACAGTTATTTTTCGATTGATAAAAAAAATGTTCTCCGCGAAAAATGCGATATTTTTTGACGGGTACAAATAAGATGAATTCTCTACATTATTTGGATTCTGAAATTGAAAGTCGGGTTGATCACCACCCGTTGATTTGCCTTGTAAACTTGAAGTTTGGCCTCTGTAATATCTAGCACCAATTAAGGCAGCTCCCTTGATATTTATTTTTCTTCCTTCCTTATTTTCGTATTTTCTCAATAAACGTGCTTCAACGCCTGCGTTTTTGAAATCTCCGGCTATTAAATCTCTATCACCCAAAGGATCAGCTTGAGTAATTTTCCCTAAAAAACCAAGACTTTGTCGGTCCGAAATCATGCCGAACGCACGTACATTAAAAAGGGTTTTTGAGTTGAATTCATAATTGTAATGCAAAGCCAACATATTCCAATGTACTGTAAACCAATTTCGATCTCTAAAGCTTGCTTTTGGATCTTTTTCAAATTGTAAATCACTTAAACCACCAGCTTGTTTCGCTAAATAATTCATGTGTGTGTATTCTAGGCTCAGATTAGATTTCTCATTAATAGTGAATGCTAACTGACCGAATAATTGGTGTTGATTGAATTCACTATTTTCTCTGTACCCATTTCCTTTTTTGTACTGATGGTAAGCTTGGTATGAAAATCTTTTTTTAGTACCGGAAATACGATTAAACGAGCCATAAAATCCATATTGACCTAGCGTTTGTCTCGAGGTTATTTCCAAAGGAGTATTTTTAACAGGGTCACGGATAACAAAATTTAAAAGTCCTCCGAATTGGGTGCCAAATTGCAAAGAAGCTGATCCACGAATTATTTCAATGCTCGATAAAGCTTCAATGGGCGGCGTGTAATAACTTTCTGGATAACCCAATGCATCTGCC
>JAHEMP010000267.1 GCA_024643585.1 Crocinitomicaceae bacterium
TTCTTTTGGACTTGGTCCGGCGAAAATACTTAGGTAGCATCTTGCCAAAGACAAATCGGATGTAATTCGAACAGTTGTTACGCTTACCATTGCTCCCAAACATATTTCGCTTGCATTTCTTTGAAATACAGTTGCTAATTCTTGCTGAATACCAGCTTCAATTTTACTTTGACGGATTGAACTCATGTTGCAAAAATAAGAAATGTTATACCGTCTCAACTGCATCGTACGACAAAATCATATCTTTGTCCTGAATGAAAAATTTTAAAGAACTCTATTTTTACACATTCAAGTATAAAATGTTGGCCATATTGACCATCGTTTTTAATTTGTTGTATGTAATTTTCAATCTATTATCCTTCGCACTTTTTATTCCTTTTCTTCAGTTAATTTTTAACCCGGATGAAAAAGTTGTTGTGCCAATTAAACCGATTTGGGATGGTGGATTTGTATCATTTTTTAACTATTGCATTGATTTATTCAATTACTCAATGGAGTCAATGGTAGAAGCTGACCCAAAAGGTGCTTTATTGTTTGTCTGTATTTCTGTTTTTATAGCTTTTTTCTTGAAAAATTTAAGTCGATATGGTGCCATTTGGTATCAATCCCAATTGAGAATGGCTACAGTACGAGATGTTAGAAATTTAATGTATGCCAAGATTCTTCGATTGCCCCTTTCTTATTATACAGATGAACGGAAAGGTGATTTAGTTTCGAGAGTAAATAATGATGCTTCCCAAATTGAAATTGGTGTAATTGCTGTTTTGGAGCTGGTTTTCCGAGAGCCAATAGCCATTATTTTACATATCGCGCTGCTAATTTATTGGAGTCCACAATTGACCTTGTTGTCCTTTGCGTTGCTTCCCATTTCAGCCTTCGTTATTTCTAGAATTGGAAAAAGTTTGAAAAGAACAGCAAAACAAGAAATGGAAGAATTTGGAGCCTTAAACTCCAATTTAGATGAGACGCTCGGTGGAATTCGAATTATTAAAGCTTTTAACGCGGCAAAACAAATGCTGCGGAATTTTGAACGAACAAACCTGCGTCATCAACAATTTACAACCAAGAGTTTCCGGAAACGAGATGTTTCGTCACCACTTAATGAAACACTTGGTGCTGGAGTTATGCTTTGTATCGCCTGGTTTGGAGGTAAAATGATTTTAGATAACGCCGGCAATGGTGGTTTAACGGGAGAAGAATTTGTTGGATTTATCATTGTTTTCTCTCAACTTTTACGTCCAATTCAAGGCGTTGCTAATTCCATCGCTGTATTGCAAAAAGCGTCGATTTCTCAAAATAGAATCAATGAAATTCTAAATAGTGATGAAAAAATATTTGAAGCCGACAATGCTGTGGAATTGAAAGAATTGAATCAAGGAGTTCAATTAAAAAATGTTTCTTTCAAGTACAACGATAATGACGTAATTAAAAATGTTTCTTTTGAAATTCCAAAAGGAAAAAAGGTGGCATTAGTAGGAGAATCAGGTAGTGGAAAATCTACACTTGCAGATTTAGTGGCTCGTTTTTATGATATCAATTCTGGGGAAATAAATTACGATGGAATACCAGTCAACAAATTAAAAACAGACGATTTACGAAGTCATATTGGAATTGTTTCGCAGGAATCTATTTTGTTCAATGATACCGTGGCAAACAACATAGCTTTCGGAATGGACAACGCGGATATTAAGGACATCATGAAAGCCGCAAAAGTTGCCAATGCACACGATTTTATTTCTCAACTTGACAATGGTTACGACACAAATATCGGAGAACGAGGCAACAAACTTTCGGGTGGCCAAAAGCAACGAATAAGTATTGCCCGAGCAATCTTGAAAAACCCTAGTTTATTAATTTTAGACGAAGCGACTTCGGCTTTGGATACTGAATCAGAGGTATTGGTTCAAGAAGCTTTAGAACATTTATTGCAGGGGAGAACTTCTTTAGTAATCGCGCATCGCTTGAGCACTATAAAAAATGCTGATACAATTATCGTTTTATCGCAAGGAGAAATCTCTGAAACTGGAACGCATGATGAGTTGATGGCAAACAAAGGCATCTACTATAAATTGTGTACGATGCAGGGAATCGCTAATTAAAACTCATTAATGTTTGAGGGTCGATTGGTTTTTGCTCAAACCACAATTCGAAATGCAAATGAGGACCTGTCGAATTTTCTCCAGAATTGCCAGCAATTGCAATTGGATCACCCAATTTTACTCTTTGGCCATTGCTCTTTAAATTTACTTTGTTGTGCTTGTAAATTGAAAGGTATTTGTTTCCGTGATCTATTATTATAAAATAACCATCGTTTTTAGTATAACCCGAATAGATAATAACGCCATCCAAACACGCCTTTATGGTTGACTCTTTTTTACAAACGATGTCCACTGCTGGGTGACGATCTGCCGAAAATTTCTCAGAAACATATCCACTCACTGGAGCATCAAAAAGGCTATTTGAAATGGAAGTCGTTTGCTTTTTTTGCACCGTGCGCATGTCATCTTTTACCTTTTTCGCTAGCTTGCTTTCGTCTCGAGAAGTAGCAATTTTAACATCCTTCAGATCTATTGCCTTTAAATCTGCGGGTTTCTTTTCTAAAGAATCAGGGGTTATCTTTCCGGTGAGTACATCCTGAATTCCCTTTATGAAAATTTCCTGTCTATTTATTTCTGTCTCTAGTTCTTTTACGCGTTTCATTTGCGCCTCTAAATTTTGTCTTTCTATGCTGACATCATTGTTTGTAAACCAGGATTTCGTGGGGCCAAAAAACAAAAATAAAGAGAATAAGATTGAACAAACGATCAATAACAAAGCGAACAATGAAATAAGACGAAATCGGCTACTGTTGAATGACCAATTCGTGTCAAACGTTTTAGGGTTTGCAAAAGAAACCGTAATGTCTTCTTGAAGCTTATTTACAAAGTTTTTCCAAATACTCATTTATCCATTTCTTTCTTCAAAAATACAGTTTCATTGCGAATTGCTTCTGTTAGATGTTAAAAAAGCTTTATTTTTACCTAAAATGGTCCGATTTTGGCAGATGCTGTCAACTAATTGAGAATTTGTACGTTTAGATTAAAAATAGTTGTTTGTTTAAATCTGTATTTTATATTGCACTGCTTCTGACTTCCTTCCATACCGTTGGCCAATTGGTAACGAGTACAGGTCAGTCTCCTGCGCAATTGGTTCAGAATGTTTTGCTTGGACCAGGTGTCACTGTCTCAAATATTACCTACGTTGGTTCCGGTGGAGCAATTGGCTCCTTTACAGCTAACGGAACAAACCTAGGGATAAACAGTGGCGTGATTTTAACAACCGGAACGGTATTAAATACCGGTGACGGTCCTCAAGGTCCAAACAATAAATCAAATGCTGGAATTGACAATGGGACTCCTGGTAGCGCCTTATTGAACAGTTTAGGATTAGGACAGACATACAATGCAACTGTTTTAGAGTTTGATTTTGTACC
>JAHEMP010000268.1 GCA_024643585.1 Crocinitomicaceae bacterium
CTGGGTAATCAAATTGATGAATCGATTAAGTTTACCAAAAATGGAAATCTGATAAGTTTCAATACAGCTGTGAACAATAAAAAAGCAGCCTTTTTTGTAATTGGGGTAAACAAATAAAAATAGAGTTGAATGAAAAAGGAATTGAGAATTCAATACGATTACTTCACTAATATTGTGGAATTAGAAGAGGAAAATCAGTATTTGATAGCCAAAGCACGCGAAGTGGCGAAAAAAGCCTACGCCCCGTACAGCAAATTTTATGTCGGTGCTTCCTTGGTTCTTGAGAATGGGGAAGTAATTCTGGGTTCCAATCAAGAAAACATTGCATTTCCTTCTGGTTTGTGCGCAGAACGTGTGGCGCTTTTTTATGCTGGTTCAAATTACCCAAATCTTGCCATTTCAAAATTGGTTGTTGTTGCTAACGGTGATTTAATTGCAAAAGAGGCTGTGCTTTCGCCTTGTGGGAGTTGCCGGCAAGTTTTGCTAGAGTCTCAAAATAGACAAGAAAAAATGTTTCCAATTTATCTTGTGGGTCAAGACGATAGTGTTCACATATTTAGCTCAATTTACGACCTTATGCCGATGGCATTTGGAAAATAATTTTTTGAGACCTTAAAGAATTGATTTACCTTTGTAAAAAATAAGATTGAATGTCCTTAACGGAAACTTTAGAAAAAACGAGTATACTAGAACAATTAGTAGAGCAGAAAGATCTAATCGTCTACAACGATGATTTCAACAGCTTCGATCATGTTATAGAATCTTTGATAAAAATTTGTGGTCACAATAGCATCCAAGCTGAACAATGTACCTATATCATTCACCATAATGGCAAATGCCAAGTGAAAAGAGGTCCGTTTAAAGACTTAATGCCCATGTGCACAGGATTGCTCGAAAGAGGAATTTCTGCTGAGATTGAATAAAAAATAGTTTTTACGATTGTAAAGAAAGAATAATTACCTATCTTTGCACTCGAATTTGGCTTCGTAGCTCAACTGAATAGAGCACTACATTACGGCTGTAGAGGTTTTAGGTTTGAATCCTAACGAGGTCACAAATAAAAAAATCCCTTCTAAAGAGGGATTTTTTTATGCATTATATTTTTTAGACTCTTATCAATACTATTTATTTCCAACTCAAGGCTCCATGGGGACAAGTGGCAATTTGCTTTTTCAATTCTTCCGTTGACGCATTTTCAATTTTTATCCAAGGTTTCGCCTTTGGATCGTATACTTTTGGGAGACTTCGAACGCAATTTCCAGAGTGGATACATTTTGATGCGTCCCAGATAATAGTTATTTCACCATTACTGTATTCTTTGGTCTTGTTATTTTCACTCATATGTCAGTTTTGAAGTATTTACAAGAAAGATACATATAAGTTAATGGATTTCAGAACAAGATCGCAGTAATTTTGTTTTTACAATGTTTAATCCCATTAAACCTCGTTTTATAAACATATAAATGAATTTCTACGACCTTACAATTAACACCCCGCAAGGAGATCCGATTTCCATGAATAACTACCAAGGAAAAGTGGTCCTTGTCGTGAATACAGCGACAAAATGTGGCTTGACACCGCAATTCGATGGATTGCAGGCATTGCATGAAAAATACTATGACAAAGGCTTAGTTTTGATTGGAGCGCCGTGCAATCAATTTTTAAATCAAGAACCGGAAACCAACGATACGGTTGAAGAAGCATGTCGAGTAAATCATGGGGTTACTTTTCAATTGACGGAAAAAATTGATGTCAACGGAAAACACACGCATCCTCTTTTTAAATATCTCAAAAGCAAACTGGGAGGATTTTTTGGGAGTAGAATTAAATGGAACTTTACAAAGTTTTTGATAGATTCTAGCGGAAAACCCTTTAAACGGTATGCTCCATCTACTAAACCAGTTGAGATTGAGAAGGACATACAGATATTATTGAAAAAATAGTTGAATTCCGGTTGAGAAGCACAGATAGTAAGGCCTTTTAAAATAAAATCCTTATTTTGAACTAATTAATATCAACCAATCTTAAATAAATAATGTGTTTTTCAGCAGAAGCAAGTTTTGGAGCAGCTGTCGTTATAACGACAATTGGAATTGTTTCTTATAAGAAAGCCGGTGAAAATCCTGTTCGATTGATTGCTTGGTTTCCGATATTATTTGGCGTTCATCAATTTATCGAAGGTTGGGTGTGGGTGTCATCCACATATGATCAGTTTTCTTGGTTGCTTCCGTGGAGCACCTATGGTTTTATTTTTTTTGCTTGGATTATTTGGCCTGTATTCATTCCTTGGGTTTTATGGAAGGTAGAACAGAATGATTTTCGAAAGAAAATACTATTCATTTCGACTATAATTGGTCTCTTAATTGTAATCACCATGAGTTTTTTTCTGTTAACGAAAACCGTTAACGCGAAAATTGTCGATTGTAGTATTGTTTATGATTACGGTGGGCATTCAAAATCAAGTCTATGGTTTCGCTTTTTATATGCGTTGTGTGTAACCTTGCCCAATGTTTTTTCTTCAAGAAGTAGAATGTGGGTTTTAGGAGTGCTAAATCTTGTTCTTTATTTTGTTTCGCGAATTTATTTCGAAAATCATGTCGTTTCGGTTTGGTGTTTTTTCGCAGCCATTTCAAGTATTATTATTTTTTACATTGTTACGCTTGAAAAGCGAAAAGAAATTAGAGAAAGGCCGAAACTTGAAAATTAATATTAATGAAAATTGCATAAAAACAAATGACTCACTTTTTTGAGCCATTTGTTTTCAAAAAGTAAATACTAACTAACGTACAAAAATGATAATGGCGCCTACTAAGAATAAAGCTGCCAAATGGTAGCCAGTGTTGATGGCGAACAATTTGAAGGATCGCTTTTCCCAAAACATGGTACCTAAATCAGTTGGCAAAAAGAAACCTATCCATGTGAACATGGCGGTATTGATTAGCGAACCCGTTTTTCCCATTTCGTTCATGCCGGGCACAAAGTCCCAGGCAGCGATATTGTGGGATAAAACATATGCCATAAAGAAATTTCCAATAAGCATAACGATCATTCCTTTCATCATTAATCCCATCATGGCTTTTTTCTCTTCTTCGGATGGATTTGGATCATAACCCATTTCCTTTCCCCAGACTTTGCCAAAAATGGGGGTAAACCATAAAAATCCCAAAATAAAATGGGCAACAACAGCAATTCCAATCGCCGTCATACTAATGTTTAATTCTTCCATAAGATTGTATTTTATTGATTTCTTAAATTAAAGATAAGATATGTTAAAGAACTTGGATACGAAATCTTAAATAAAATAGACGATATAGAGATAGACTTAATTGCTTAACTTTGGGTTCAGCACAAATCAACATGATTAATTTCTCCGAAATAAAATTGCAGCCCTCTTTTTCGAAAGAACTTCCTTTTGATTCAATCAAGGAAAATTACACACGCCAAGTGAATCATTCTTTTGGTTCAGT
>JAHEMP010000269.1 GCA_024643585.1 Crocinitomicaceae bacterium
CTAACTTACTTCCTGTGGGTCTTGATTCAAAATAACCATCCGATATATTTTCGGAAGTTTTCTCGGCTATTCCTTTAATAATCACTTGACGTTCTAGTGTATGCCAAAAAAAGGAAAGACATATATTTGGGTTTTCAGTAATAGCCCTACCCTTTTCTGAATTATAATTAGTATAAAAAATAAAACCTTCATAAGTAAATTGCTTCAATAGTACCACTCTTGATTTAGGAAAACCATCCAATCCTATAGTAGAAACTGTCATGGCGTTGACTTCTTCATCACCACCAAAATCCTCCACTTCGTGAAACCATCTATTGAATAAATTGATTGGATCTTCTGGAATACTTGTTTCTAGTAGTTCGCTTTTTTCATACGACTTTCTATAATTACCTATGTCTTTCATTTGTTGGGATAAAATTTATTGAATGTAAATTAACGAAACCAATTCTCGTTTAAATTTGCTCATAAAGTTAGTTGGTTTTTGCCACAGATTAAAAAGATTTCCACAGATTAATGAAATCTTTTTAATCTTAGAAATCTGTGGCGAAAATTAAAACTCAAATGACTTCCCGTCATCAGCCAAAAGTATGTTAGAAAAAATTGTTTCAGCTTGTTTTTTGAAAAGTTCTAAACTATCATATCGGGTAGAATAATGTCCTAAAACCAATTGTTTTACACTAGCTTTAGAAGCTATAGTTGCTGCTTCTTTAGCCGTAGAATGCATCGTCTTTCCTGCCAAAGCTTCCTCTGAATCGAGAATAATTGATTCGTCATAAGCCGTATCCGAACAAAAAGCATAACTCATCGGTGCTATTGGATCAAAAGTTAATTTATAATTTTCAATCACTTTTCCATCATCAAGAGTAATGTCTTTTCCATTCTTGATATTTTGATAATAACATTTATCAATTTCGAAATTTTGAACGGCATCCAAATTCAATTTACGTTCTCTGATTTTTTCTTGAAACAAAAAACCATTGGTATAAACCCTATGATTTAAAGGGATTGTTTTCACAATTACCTTATCGTCCTCAAAAACAACCTCGCTTTCTTTGGATTCTAATTCATGAAAAAACAATCCGTATTTCGTCCACGAATTGGATAATCGCAATTGCAGATTAATAATTTCCTTGATTCCTTTTGGCCCATATATATGCAAATCATTAGTTCTACCAAGTAAAGCAAAAGTTGAAATCAAACCAATCAAACCAAAAAAGTGGTCTCCATGTAAGTGTGAAATAAAAACATGATTGATTTTTGAAAATTTAATCTTGTTTTTGCGTAATTGTACTTGAGTACCTTCGCCGCAATCAATTAGAAACAATCGATTTCTAATTTCTAAAACCTGTGAAGTGGGATTGGTAAAAGTTCGTGGTGTTGCTGCATAACAGCCAAGTATGGTTAATTTCATTTTTCAATTGATAATTGATAATTGACAATTATCAATTGTTAATTCTTAAAATCCTAAATCTCTTTCTATTTCTTCCATCTCAATAATATCATGAGCTTCAAGTAAGGATCTAACAACATCCAATTTATGAGAAACTGCATTAAAATCGAGTTCTGAAGTTACTATAACAAATGATTTTTTTGATTTTTTATGAGTTTTTGAAAGTGGCAAAAAACTATCAATTTCATTAATCGACAGAGATTTATACGACCTAAGATCAACTATTATATTATCCTTTTGAAATGTTTTATATTCGTGTGTTAATTTCATACGAAATGCAACTAAATCGCCTTGAGTATCTTTTATCGTTACTGTATGACCTTTTTGCTCTACTTTCATCGTGCTAAAATTTTAGTTCATTGCTAATTTACAAAGAATATTCTAATTACGACAAAGTAAATGTTACAAAATTTATTGAATTTTTTAAGCCAATAAATAAATAACAGCCATTCGAATCGCAACTCCGTTTTCAACTTGATTCAAAATCACCGATTGTTTCGAGTCTGCAACATCGGAAGTGATTTCCACTCCACGATTAATTGGTCCTGGGTGCATTACTACAATTTCTTTATTTAAAGAATCCAATAAGTTTTTGTCCAATCCATATTGTTGTGCGTATTCCCTAGTAGAAGGAAAAAAATTAACATCCATTCGCTCATTTTGAACTCTTAACATATTCGCTACATCGCACCATTCTAAAGCTTTACGCAAATCAGACTCAACTTTTACTCCAAGTGATTCAATATATCTTGGAATAAGGGTTTTGGGTCCACAAACTTTAACTTCTGCACCTTGCATTTGTAAAGCGTATATATTTGAAAGTGCTACTCTGGAATGCAAAATATCACCCACAATCACCACTTTTTTCCCCGCAACATCACCTAATTTTTCCCTAATAGAATAACTGTCTAATAAAGCTTGTGTTGGGTGTTCATGTGCACCATCACCAGCATTTACGATACTCGCTTTTACGTTTTGTGACAAGAAATGAGCTGCACCCGGATTGGAATGTCGCATCACCACCATATCTACTTTCATAGAAAGGATATTATTTACAGTATCAATCAAGGTCTCCCCTTTTTTTACTGATGATTGCGCTGCAGAAAAACTAATTACATCTGCAGAAAGTCTTTTTTGGGCTAATTCAAAAGAAAGCTTAGTTCTGGTACTGTTTTCGAAAAATATGTTGGCAATAGTTATATCTCTAAGTGAAGGCACTTTTTTTATGGAACGATTAATAACTTCTTTAAAATGATCGGCAGTTTCAAAAATAAGGTCAATATCTTTTTTGTTGATATATTTAATTCCTAATAAATGATTTACACTTAACTCGCTCATTTTACTCTTATTTATTAATTAAATAAACGGCATCTTCACCGTCTTGTTCTACCCAACACACTTGTACTCTTTCGTCATTAATGGCATCAACCTGACGACCTCGATAATCGGGTTGAATAGGTAAATGACGACTAAAACGACGGTCAATTAAGACTAATAATTCTATTTCTGAAGGCCTTCCAAAAGATTGAATAGCAGTCAATGCCGATCGAATACTTCGACCAGTATACAATACATCGTCTATGAAAACTACTTTTTTATTTTCTACGATAAAATCAATTTTGGTTTTATTTGCCTCTAATGGTTTGTCAGTTCTGCGGAAATCGTCTCTAAAGAAAGTGATGTCTAAATAACCTAAGGCAATTTTTGGAATAGCATATTCATTCTCCAACAAGTCCTTTAATCGCTCTGCCAAGAATGTACCACGTGGTTGAATACCAACTAGAATAGTATCCGAAAAATCGAGATGTTTTTCGATTAACTGACAGGCCAAACGATGCAGAATGATATTGACTTCTATTGAAGTGAGCAATACTTTTTGACTCATAATGAAGTGTTGTTTGGGATGTAAAAGTACAATAAAATTTAATAAATTACGAATTTGATTCTTTAAAAAAGAAGAAGAATACCAAATCAATGAAATTAGAATTTGTAATAAATATCTATCATT
>JAHEMP010000034.1 GCA_024643585.1 Crocinitomicaceae bacterium
ACTTAAACAAGCATTTTTTAAACCTTTTTTAAATTTATTTATAACACCATTTCAAAACCTATGAATATCACCACGTTATATCCAATAATTTATTTGAAATCAGAAATGAGTTCGGAGAGAATCTAGCAAAATTAGTTTTGAAATATCTGGTTTGTCGTGTTGCTTTATACTTTTTTCTATTGGGTGATTGACTAGTTTTTCTCCATTGATGCCAATCATTCTGTTCGTTTCACCAGAAATTAGAAGATTTACCGCGTGAACGCCCATTTGGGTAGCCATAATTCTATCCTTTACAGATGGACTGCCACCTCTTTGAATGTGACCAAGGACACTATATCGTAATTCATATTCTTGAAGAAAAGGCTTCACCTTGTCCATTATTTCTTTTGCACCCCCGGCATCATCACCTTCTGCGACAATAACAATTGTACTTCTCTTGCCTTTATTACTATTTTTTATGTTAGCTACTAATTCTTCCAAATCTGTAACTTCTTCTGGAATTAAAGCAATTTCAGCTCCAGAGGCAATTGCACTATTCAAGGCAATAAAGCCTGCGTCTCTACCCATAACTTCTATGAAGAATATTCTATGGTGACTGGTAGCCGTATCTCTTATTTTATCCACAGCAGAAACGACTGTGTTTAAGGCGGAATCATATCCAATCGTATGATCCGTACCAAAAATATCATTATCAATAGTGCCAGGTATACCTATAACGGCAATATCCATTTCTTTTGTCAATTGGTTGGCTCCAGCAAAACTTCCATCTCCACCAATGACAACAAGGCCATTAATTTGTAATTTCTGAAGATTGTCAATTGCTTTCTTCCTTCCTGAGACAGTCAAGAAATCCTTTGATCGAGCAGTCCCCAAAATTGTGCCGCCGTATTGAATAATATTGTCAACATCAGAGTAACTCATCTTTCGGATACGTCCTTCAATCATGCCCTGATAACCATCTTCAACACCAAAAACTTCAATTTTATTATTCAATGCACATTTGACAATCGCTCTAATGCACGCGTTCATACCTGGTGAATCTCCTCCCGAGGTCAATAAAGCAATTTTACTTAGTTTCATGAATTCTTTTATTTCTACCGCAATTTAAATACAATTTTATGGAATAAATAGAAACAATGCATCTATCTTTAAGAGAATGATATTTGGTGTAACAAAATATAGAAAGTATACAGATGAAGATTTGGTTAAAGCCTTTTCCAAAAATCAATCACGTGATATTTTACACGTCTTGTTCGAAAGGTATGGACATTTGGTGTTGGGATTATGTCTGAAATACCTCAAACAAATGGAAGACGCCGAGGATTTATGTAGCGCTATTTTCCAAAAACTGCCTGAATTAATTTTAAAGCACGAAATCCGATATTTTAAATCTTGGTTGTATCAAGTTTCAAGGAATGAATGTTTAATGCTTTTGCGAAAGAAAAAACACACAAATATTCCATTAGACAACGTACAACTTCATTGCGAACCGGAAAGCGAGGCAGAAAATTTATCTAGAGAACAAAATATTACTTCTTTGGAAAAAGCTATGCAGCAATTAAAACCAATTCAACATAGCTGTATATCACTCTTCTACCTTCAGGAACTGAGTTATGAGCAAATAAGTCTTGAACTCAAGATTTCCGTCAACAAGGTCAAAAGCCACATCCAAAATGGAAAAAGAAATTTAAGAATTAAACTCGATAGAAATCATGAATAAGAACGAATTGTATAATCTGCTTTCTGGTAAGAAATCGCTTTCGAAAGAAGAAATCAATTCTTCCATGAAAGACAATAGCAATTTTGATACTTCAAACCTAGATAATTTTGAACGCGAAGCTATTGAAGGATGGAAGTCCAGCGGCGCAAATCAGGTCGACACATCACGCGTGTCAGATAAGCTTGGATTCAATGCTTCAAGATTAAATTTAATTTTAGCCACATTGATTTCTGTAATACTTATCACTGTTCTCATTTGGCCTAATCTTAACAAAGAAATTGAAAAAGCGAAAAATGAGATAAAACCAACCTATATTGAAAAAACAGATTTATTTATATCCGAAAAATTTGACACACTCTTTGAACAACCAAAAACTATAGCAATAGAAATCAATTCTTTAAAATCTACTCAAGGAACAAAACCTGTCGTTAATAAAACGGTTGAGGAAACTACTCCTGTTTATCAGATAGATGAATTACCCATTAAGCCTTTGGGAAACAAAAAAGAACCGATTAAACTAGATACTCGAAAAAAGGTGAAAGAAATATATTTTCACACCTTCAAATTGGTTGATTATAGAACTATTCGTAGCAAGCCGACAATCAGCACCAAACAATTGGATTTAACTGGAACGGCCGCTAATCTGGAAAATCAAAATAACAATGAAAATGAAATAGAATGGACAACTGTTGAAATTCCTTATATAGACTATATTAATAAAACAATGTATTACATGGACAAAGGGAGTTTAAAAAATGCCTTGTCGCGTTTTGAAATTATTCTTGAAAAGTATCCAGATGACATCAATGCTCTATTTTATTCTGGGTTCGCGTTGTACAATTTAGAAGAATATAAAAACGCTCAAAAAAGTTTCGAATTGGCCTTGCAGAATCCTCTTTCCAATTTTGATGAAGAAACTATGTGGTATTTGGCATTATGCTATGAGAAGGGCGGGGATACAAACAAATCACAAATTTTATTTCAATCAATAGCTAAATCGAATTCTTATTATTCTGCCGAAGCGTCCAAAAAACTATGAAAATTTAGGACAATGAAAATATACACTTGCATTTCCATTGAGAATTTGTTTTCTTTATATGAAATAACATAAATATGAACTGTATGAAAAGAAATTTACACGCTGGAATATTTTCAGCTTTAGTCGCCTCAATAATGCTAAGCTCATGCTCGCGTGAGAACTCTGTAGTCTCCAATCATAGTATTCAAAAAAGAAAGTATACGAGCGGTTATCACATTCATTTTAAAGGGCTTAAAAAATCTCAAAACGAAAAAATTGAAGCTGATGAAAATGTACTTGCTAGCGCAAAAGTTGAGGAGCAAAGTGCAAAAGTTAATTTGGCGGAAAATGAAAACTATCAGGTTATTAATCAGTCAAACGCTGACGTTGTTTTTGCAACAGAATCAAATTCTAAATTGTCAGCAGATGAAAAAGCTTTAAGAAAAAACGAAAGTCGAAATAAAAAAGCGATAGTGGATAATTCTGAAGTCTCGTTAGCTGTGAACAAAATCAATAAAAGAGAATTAAAAAGTAGTGTTCATGCTATTAAAAACCTTTCGAAGAAGAATTACTCTGCTGAGAACAACTCTTCCTCCATTGATCCTATAATTTATATTATACTGTGTATTTTACTTCCTTTTATTGCTGTAGGATTGGCAACAAATTGGGATGTATTAAAAACTGTTTTAGCGGTTTTACTTACCTTATTGTTTTGGATTCCTGGAATCATTTACGCTTTCATAATTTGTAGTCAAGAAGGAGTACTATAGAAATATATGATATTAAAAAGCCCGAATGGAAAATCCATTCGGGCTTTTTTATTTCACCTATAAATCGAATATTTATTGAAAACAATATCCTTAAATCTATACAGACCTCTTTAATAAGGCATTAGGACGATATCGATCTTCGCCATATTCTGCAAAAAGGTCCTCCAATTGTTTTAAAACTTTTTCTAATCCTATTTCCTCAGCCCATTCCAACAATCCCTTCGGGTAATTAACACCTTTTGTCATCGCCTTGTCCACATCCTCAGGACTCGCTACTTGCATAAATACAGCATCGAATGCCTCATTTATTAGCATAGCAAGAATTCTGTCTAGTATTTTTTGACCTAAAATGGGATCACGATTTGGTTCTGGCAAAACAGTCCCTTCAGCATAATTATAAAATCCTCTTCCTGATTTTCGACCATAGAATCCAGCCTCACTATATCTGCGCTGAGTGAATGACGGCTTAAAACGTGGATCAAAATAAAATGCCGAAAACACCGATTCTGTAACTGCATAATTCACGTCATTTCCTATATAGTCCATTAATGTAAACGGTCCCATTCGGAATCCGCCCAATTCTGTCATGGCCCAATCTATTGTCGCAAAATCCGCAATACCCTCTTCATAAATACGAAGCGCTTCACCGTAAAATGGTCGTGCCACTCGATTCACAATAAAGCCTGGTGTATCTTTACAGACAACAGTTGTCTTTCCCCATGAATCAATTATTTTTTTAGCAGATAACAATACATTATTACTCGTTTGTACCCCGGGAATAATTTCGACTAAAGGCATTAAGGGGGCTGGATTAAAAAAGTGAATCCCAACAATCCGCTCTGAGTTTTTTAAGGCTGATCCAATAGACGCAATAGACAAAGAAGAGGTGTTACTTGCTAAAATACAATCTTTCGAAACAATACTTTCCATCTTAGAAAATACTTGATGTTTCACTTCTAATTTTTCAACTATTGCTTCAATCACCAAACCACATTGCCTGAAATCCTCGAGGTCCTTTGTATATGTAATTCTTCCTTGGATATTAATTTTGTCATCAGCCGAAATTTTATCTTTCTCAACCAAACGAGATAAAACTTTATCCAAACTGTCTTCGGCTTTATTGAGCATTTCTTGATTCATATCAACCAAAATCGTCTCATGCCCATTTTGTGCTGCCACCTGTGCAATGCCTGAACCCATAGTTCCGGCGCCTAATATTCCTATTTTCATTTCGATAATTTGTAAATCGGAGTCTTTACTTTGCCTCTTTTCTTCGGGAGAAAATAGTCTATTTTCCGATAAAATTTGGTTTTCTCTTCTCTAAAAATGCTTTTGTGCCCTCATTAAAATCATGAGATTGTCCGGCATCCGTTTGTAGTTTTTCTTCAACAGAAAGTTGATCAGCCAAATTATTGCTTAAAGATTCATTCAATGCTCGTTTTGTAAGCCCAATACCATATGTCGGCATTTGAGCCAAGTTTTCTGAAAGTTCTTTTACCGTGTCAGCAAAATGCTCATCCGAAATAGCCTTATGAATCATATTCATTGATGCAGCTTCTGTTGCAGCAACTTTTTCACCTGTCATCATCAGTGCACTGGCTTTCTGGAAACCAATTAACCTAGGCAACATAAAAGTGCCTCCTGAATCTGGGATTAAACCAATTTTTGAAAAAGCTTGAATAAATGAAGCCGATTCTTTGGCCAAAACAATATCACAAGCAAGCGCAATGTTTGCACCTGCCCCTGCAGCAACACCATTTACGGCCGCAACAATTGGTTTCTCAATATTTCTTAATCGAATAATAATTGGGTTATAGTGTTCTCCGACTATAGATTTCAACTCAGGGCCATTTGGGTCTGTTGCCTCCGCTAAATCTTGACCTGCACAAAAAGCCTTCCCTTCACCTGTAACAACTATACAGCGAACTTCTTCGTCGGCTTCACAATCGTCCAATGCTTTCTGAAAAGCGAAAGCCATATTTTGATTAAAGGAATTAAAAACTTCAGGACGGTTAAATTTTATCGTAGCAACACCATTTTCTTTAGATACAATAAGTTCCATTTTATAAATTGTAATTTGTAATCATATCAACTACACGATCAACAATTTTATCGCGTAGACTTTTTGGCGAAACTACTTCAATTTCCCCACCATAACTCAAAATTTCACGAATTAATTCTTCTGTCACTATCACCTTTAAAGAAAACAAGGTCTTTTTTTTGCCCGATTTAACTATTTTTTGTGTGTGGTGGAATGGCTGAGATTCAATGTATTTGGCTGCTATATTGTTGGCCTTAATCTCAATTCTTTCTGGCTGAGCGTCATATGTTGTGATACCTATTGTATGTTCGAAGAAATTATCCGGTGAAAAGTCGTCCGGAATAATTCCATTAGTAGTTGTCACAACCACATTTTCCATGCGCTCCAGGGCATAGGTAATTATTCTCTCCTTCTCATTGTCGAAGGAAATTAAATACCACCTATTTCTATACTCTTTAAGCAATAGTGGTGTTACGGTTCTTTCTTTTGATTTATTTGTCGCGAAACTAGTATAATCAAAAGTGATCAATTTAATATTTTGAATTGCCTCAAGAATACTAGAAAGAAAATGATTCCCTTTTGTACTGATTCCTTTTTCGAATTGGACGTGTTGTTGAATTTTTTCGTCCAATGGATTGGCTGCTATTGTAACCCTATCGACTATTTTATCAATCGCATTCCCGAATTGCTTGAACATATCGATATCGCGAAATTGCAACAAGGTTTTTGCAGCGAATTGAATAGCATTTAAATCTTCTGAGGTTAAAGGAATATCGTCGAAACTGTAATTTTCGTCATCGTAATAATAGCCTTTTGTGACCTTTGAATATTTTATTGGTGCGTCATGGTCCATGCGCATAGCAAACAGGTCTTTTTCTATGGTTGAATCACAGATATTGTGCCCATGACTACTACCATATAATGACTCTTCACAGGCCTCACGTAAATCCCTTTTTGTTGGATTTGGCCTATACTTGTTGCGAATACAACGATCAATTATCCTGTACCGAATTTGTGCGTTTTTAATCTGAGACATGTCTTAAAGCCTAAAATGGAGCTGCAATTTACAATATTTTATCCATACGTAAAAGATTACGTACTGAAAAAATTGAACTTAAATACGGTACTGATTAATTAAAGAAATGCTCTTTACTTTATCAAGGCTGGCTCCATATTTGGAGGGAAGGCCTCTTTAACAAATCCGAACAATTCGAAGTATTTGATTGCCTTTACAACTTCCTCTGGAACGTCGTCTTCCCAGCTTGAAACTCCAGCCCTGATCTTAGACAAAACATCGTCAGAAAGAATATGAAGCAAGCGCTTATCATATCCATTTATAGCCGCCATTTTGTTATTGTCTTTCATGTATTGTAGTAACCCAGAAAGATGACTTGGTATTCGGATATCATCCAAAGAATACAATTCACCATTTTCAACATTATTCGCTGGATAGACAAATAATTTTACGTTGTGACCAAATCCTCGACCAAATGCTTCTAAAAGTCCACCGGGCAAATTATCGTAATAACGCTCGTCAAAAATAGTGTGGAGGTTATAAATCCCTAAGATGACACCCATTTTACGGCCTCTAGCCAATGAGCCTAAATAATCAACCATTTTGTAATGTTTCAAATAGTTTGAAATCATTACTGTATAACCCAACGAACCTAAAAGTTCTGCTCTATCAACAAAATCTTTATCCGATATTTTACCATCTGCGGTAAGATCTTTTAGTGTAAGTTCAAAAATCACACTTACATTTTCATCTTCAACTCCGTTCTCTTCAAGAAACTGTTTTTTACCCGTTTCTATCATATCTATATGGACTTTCGTAACTGGACGAAATCTCCCACGCATCAAAAGAATGTTTCTTTTATACAATGCTGCCGCTGGCTGAAGGACATTTCCGGTTAAATCGAACATAGTCGCATCCGTCATGCCTCTTTTCACCAAATTCAAAGCTAAAATTCGATTGTCGGCATCTTCAAAATCGGGTCCAGAAACTCGTAACATGTCAATTTCCATTCGCTCACGTGGTAGGCGATGAATCAAACTTTGAATAAACAAGTTCATGTCTTCACATTGGAAAAAACTTGCATGTATCAAGTTGACCCCTAAAATACCTAAAGCTTCCTGTTGCGCTTTGTGGCTATTATCGTGCATTTTTATGTGCAAAATAACATCATTCGTTTTTCCTTCAACACTCGATTGAAAACGAATACCAACCCAACCTTGACCTTGATTGGTTTTGTGATAATTTAATGACTCGACAGTATTACAAAAACTAAAAAATCTGGATTCTTTGTATTTTTCTGGCAAACGGATCATCATTGTATTGAATTCCGTTTCTAACATTGTCAATAATCTTTCTTCGCAAACGTATCTTGATGCCTCACCATATAATGAATCTGACACCTTCATATCGTAGGCGGACTGCGAAAATGCTATTGTACCCGAACTACCGCCGGCTTTGAAAAAGTTAGCAGCGACTTCTTGTCCCGCACCGATTTCAGCAAAACAACCGTATATATCATGTGTCAGGTTGATTTTAAGTGCCTTTTCCTCTGTAGTTAAGCGTCTTTCTTCTATCATTTTACTATCTTGAATAACATCAATATATTATGTACGTAAATTCGTGCCACAAAGTTCCCAATTTCTATTTTGGAGGTGCAAATTTAGGGTTATTAATAAAATCCTCGTCTGTTAATGTCAAAAGAAATTTCTTAATTAAACCCTTTTCGAATGCATCCAACTGAACTCCACCCTGATTTGCAAATTCTATTAATGGACTAATTGTCGGACTTATCTGTATACCTGAGGAATAATGTTCTATCACTTCTTCTAAAGTTTGAAATCGGCCATCATGCATATAAGGGCCTGTCGCTGAAATGTTACGTAGCGTTGGTACTTTGAATTTGCCGTAATCAGCAGGATTTTTTGTAACTTCTCCTCTTCCTAAATCGGTAAATGTTTGATCCAACCCATTGTTGTTGAATAATTCGACGTGCATCAATGGACCGTTGTGACAATGAAAACAATCTCCCCCATTTAAAGAGTTGAAAAGATCGTATCCAGCCCATTCTTCATTTGTTACACTTGACAATAGTGTTTGTTCTTTTGGAGTTAATGGCAAGCTATATTTCTGCTTGTACATAACATCATATTTTGAAGAACCGCTAATCATAGTGCGCAAAAATTGTGCAATAGATTTAGCAACCAATGTTGAATCAATTTGATCGGTTCCAAAGGCTGCATAAAACTCTTTTCGATAGGATGCGTCTGCCTTAATTTTAATCACAGCGTTTGTCCAACTTTGATGCATTTCAATTGGATCTTGAACGGGTATTAAAATTTGTTCTTCTAAAGATTTAGCTCTTCCATCCCAGAAAAAAAACTTCTGATATCCTAAATTTATCAAGGCCATTGAATTTCTCCGTCCTACTTGCCCTGTAATTCCTGTTGAGTATTGATTTTCATCTGAGAAGGACTGCTCCGGGGAATGGCATCCCGCACACGATAGAGAATTATCCCCACTTAATTTCTTTTCATAAAAAAGCTTTCTTCCCAACTCAACACCAGCAATCGTTAATGGATTATCTAAAGGAATAATCATTTTAGGGAAATGGCTTGGCTCTTCCAATACATATGGCATACTCACCGGAGTAACAACTCCCTTTTTACAAGAGACTATAAAAGCGGTTAGAAGAAGAACTATTATTTTGAATTGTTTCATTCTTTCAGAATGGCATTTTGAAGATTGTCGACAACTTTATTACTCAATACCATTTGCGAAGGAGAAGAATGAGAAGAATATTGAACTCTCAAATCAATTGGATCAGAAGCTTTATCAAAAATTTCTTTGACCAATAAATTAAAATTGGTTCTGAATTTGTTATCGCCGATAGAATTCCAAGTCAAATCTGTAAAATTCAAAGATCTAAATATTTCGTCTGTCCCCAAATGAAAAACAAAATTGTGGTTAAAATCAGCAACACCGTTATTTGTTGTATCTACTTTTCCTTCTAATTTCGCAAAAATGTATCCGGGATTCCACCCCCAATGCATGTCTCCAGCATTTGCTATATTCAAAGCAGAAGTTGCCGATGGCAATGAAGGATCGGCGTGGTTCAGAATGTTTGGAACGCCAATATTAAAATTCAAATTTGTAAAACTGGCTCTTTCTCCTTTTACGGAGCGCATAAGAGAACCCGTCAATTCATAATCATACAAATATGACTCGGATAACAAATTTGATCCATTCTGCATATCAGTACCGAGAATTTTAATGTTTGTGAAATAATAATCATACCCTTGAGGGCTTGTAATTACCTGATTTAATGAATAGTTTTGTCCATCCATTTTAGGTGACAAATGCACTTCCAACGCTTGAGGGGGAAGGCTCGTAATCGGGTCATTGACTTTTTCTTTTTTACAAGAAGTCCCAAGGACTATAACAGCAGTCAAAAATAAGGTTGATTTCTTCATACATCAAATTTACGTAAAGTGCTTGTATTCAACAATAAAAGTTTTGTTAAAGTTCTTATTGACATTCGTCTACTTCTATAACGATTATTATTAATTTTAGTTCATGGAAAACACGGAGAGTAAACCCTTTCAAATCATAAGTGCATCAGCTGGAAGCGGTAAGACTTACAAACTTGTTTTGACCTATCTCGAATTGCTTTTAGAAAGTTCTAAAGCGGACCCGTTTGCCCATATAGTAGCTATGACGTTTACCAACAAGGCAGCGTTGGAAATGAAGTCAAGAATTATTGAAGCATTGGAAGTACTTAGCTTCCCTGAGCAGTTTCCTTTGAGTCAGCGGAAATATGAAAAAACGCTGTGCAAAAAAATCAAATGTTCTCCTGAGCAATTGAGTGAAAAATCGAAAAACATCCTTCAAAGAATACTTCATCGTTACGAAGATTTTAAAGTTTTGACCATCGATAAATTCAATTTGAGATTGATACGAAGTTTCAGTCGTGAATTGGATTTACCTGCCGATTTTGAAGTAATTATTGACGAGGACGAAGTTTTAGAAAAGGTCGTGGATCAATTGATGGGCGAAATTGGAAATGAGCAAAATGACACTATAACCAAATTGGTTTTAAGTTATGCTAAATCTCAGTTGAAAGAGGGAGAAAAGTGGAATTTCAGACGGGATTTAATAAGTTTTATAGCCTTAATAAAAAGTGAAAAAGAACAGAAAACGATTGATCAATTGATGTTGATTGAGTTTTCTGAAAGTAATTTTCATCAATACCGTAAGGCGCTTAAAAAAGAGAAAAAAGCGTATAAAAAATTTAGTTCTTCTTTCGCGGAATTTTTAAATGGTATAAGTTTTTGGGAACGCGAGGATGAAATTCCTGGAAAATCCAATACTACCAATCCAATTAGAAAGTTTTTGGATTCCGAGCAGCCTGAAAAGATTTTTTTAACGGACGGAGCAATAAAAAATTTAAACAAATATGTAAAAGATGTTCTTCCGTTTCCCGAATTGACAGCCCAAATCGCAAAAATTGAACCGATCTATTATACTTTCTACAAAAACATTACTCTTCTCAATTCTATTCGAAGGAATTACCACAACATGTGGTTATTGAAAATTTTGGCCAGTCGATTGGAGCAAATGCGGAAAGATGAATCATTGATACGTATTTCTGAATTTAATCAACTAATTGGGAAGTTGGTTCAAAACGAAGAAGCCCCTTTTCTATATGAAAGACTTGGGAATAGATACGAACATTACTTATTGGATGAGTTTCAAGATACGTCGCGGATGCAGTGGCTAAACTTGATACCACTCGTGCATGAGGGAATTTCAAAATTAGGATTGAATTTCATCGTAGGCGATCCCAAACAGTCCATTTATAGATTTAAAAATGGTTTAGCGGAACAATTTGTATCACTTCCAGAAATATATAACCCTGAAAAAGACATTAATTTAGCGCAGAAATCGCAATATTTTAAAAGTTTAGGCGAAAAGAATGTCATTAAACAAAATTGGCGTTCTGCAAAGACGATTGTCGATTTTAACAATAAGGTCTTCGCCGAATGGAGTAAAAACTTATCCGAATCAACTATTTCTTTTTTTGACGATGTGGTTCAAGAATCGATTTCTAGCGAAACAGGTTATATCTGTTTTCAACACTTAGAAAATGACAAAGACAAGATTGCCGTTAATGAAACAGTTCCTCAAATTGTCTCTTGGATCGAAGAAGCTCTAAGTGATGGATTTAAACCAAATGACATTACTATTTTAGGTAGAGGAAATCGTGAGTGCAATGAATGGGCGGTTGCCTTAACAGAAAAAGGCTACAAAGTCGTTAGTTCAGATTCTCTTTTCGTTGATTCAGATTTGTACGTTCAGTGGATAATTTCGTATTTGCAAAAAAGGCGTTCGCCCAGTGTGGAGAGCATTACAAAGAAGTTCATTTCTACAACATTGTTGGTGAAAAACCTTTCCTTATCCGTATATGAGGAATACTTCATTTCAAATGAAAATTCTAAATACAAAAGGCACGACGAGAACAAGTTCATTTTAGATTTTTTCACTTCTATCGACGCGTTTTACGTTCCATACGAATCCATTTACGACATAATAACTAAATTCTGTACTCTTACAAAAATTGACGTTCTTAAAAACCATTACGTTCATCATTTGTTGGACATGGCATTCCAATTCGACTTGAGATTTGGCCCCGATTTGCAGCTATTCTTGGAGCAATATTTGGCAAAAGGAAAAAAATCATCCGTGCAATTACCGGAGAGTGAAGATGCGCTAACAATAATGACAATCCACAAAAGTAAAGGTCTTGAATTTCCAATTGTGATTCTTCCTAAAATTTCGATGAAAGATGGGAAGAACGACAAAACAAAATATTTCATTCCAACAGACGGACAAATTGCTCAATTGTCTAGGTCGCAAGTTGAAAGTTTACCTGAATATGCGCAACAGGCACTCGAAGAAAAAGAACAAATAATAACCGATAACACTAATTTATATTACGTCGCTTTCACCCGCCCAACAACCAGATTATATGCGCGCAACCTATACAAGCCAAATTCACAAGAAGAAAAATTAGGTCAAGCTTGTATCGATAATTTTCCGGAAAACTTCATTACAAAAACCAACGAATTAATCCTTGGAAAAAGATTGGTAAAAGATATAAAAACAAAGAATTCAAGCAGAGAATATTCAAATTTCAAACCGACCTCCTTACAAGATTTTTTATGGTTTCCGAATATCGCAATTGAGAATAGCAATCCTTTTTCTGAAGATTTTACCATGAGTGAAGCTCAACTTTTCGGGACTCAATTCCATTTGTTATTGTCGGAAATTGATGATGAAAATCAAATCGAGGAAAGATTAAATGAATTGATTACAAATGGCGAAATTGATCGTCAATACAAGGATAAAATGGTTGAGCAATC
>JAHEMP010000035.1 GCA_024643585.1 Crocinitomicaceae bacterium
GAGCACTTACACCAAATTCCGACTTTTTATTCAATATTTGCAAATAAGGCCTCATCATTTCCGCTCCTAGAGCACAATTTAATCCCACACTAAGCAAAGGAATGTGTGAAATTGAAATTAAAAATGCTTCCGTGGTTTGACCTGTCAATGTTCTTCCGCTCTGATCTGTAATTGTGCCCGAAACCATAATGGGAGTATCTAAATTTCGTTCCGTTAAAATATTGTCGATTGCAAAAAGAGCCGCTTTTGCATTCAAGGTATCGAAAACCGTTTCGACCAATAGGATGTCAACTCCACCATCCAAAAGAGCTTTGGTTTGCTCCTCGTATGCGTTTACCAATTCGTCAAAAGTTATTCCGCGGAAACCTGGGTCATTTACGTCAGGTGAAATGGATGCTGTTCTATTTGTCGGACCTATTGAACCGGCTACAAATCTGGGCCGTTCAGGAAATTCTTTGTTAAATTGAATACAAACTTCTTTGGCAATTTTAGCGGAATGAAAGTTAATATCATAAACATATTTTTCGAGTCCATAATCTGCTTGAGCAATCCAAGTACCTGAAAACGAATTTGTTTCTAAAATATCTGCTCCTGCCTCTAAGTATTCTCGGTGGATTTTTTTGATAATGTCAGGGCGAGTCAATGACAACAAGTCATTGTTCCCTTTTAGCGATTGATCGTGGTTTTCAAACCACCCTTTTCTAAAATCATTTTCTTCTAATTTATAACGTTGAATCATGGTTCCCATGGCTCCGTCTAAAACTAGAATTCTACTTTTTATAATTTCTCTAATGTCCATTTCTACAGTATAAACCTGATATCTCATCACTAAAATACGAACGTAGAAAAACAGAGTGTGTTACTCCTCAACTTATCTTGACCACCGGAGTGGATCGGAATTGGCACCTTTGCAAAGTATAGCAGGTTGCCAAGGTTTCATTGGGCCAGTCCCTCCACCTTTCTACATAAGTTTGATACGACGAAATTAACCAATACCTTTGGATTAAACAAAGTCGAAATAGTAATTTTCTTACCTGTAAATTGAAAAAAATGCAAAAATCGAAACTGACTCAATCCTTTCGGGCCGCTTTTGGTGGTTTCTTTCTATTAGTAAGATCCGAAAGGAATCTAAAAATTCATCTTTTCGTTTTTGTTTTAACTTGTCTTGCCGGTTGGCTTTTTTCCATTAAACGTTCAGAATGGTTGGCGATTCTCCTTGTTTCTGGATTGGTTATTTCCATGGAAATCATTAATTCTTCAATTGAAAAATTATGCGATTTGGTCGAGCCCAATTTTAACGAAAAAGTAAAAATTATAAAAGATACAGCAGCGGCAGCTGTTTTAGTGGCCGCAGCAATTGCTCTGTTAATTGGGATTTATATCTTTCTTCCTTATTTCTTAACCCAATGGAAAACCTCTTGATATCCGTCGTCTGATTTAATTTTAAGAATATAAAAGCCATTCGAAAAGTCAGAGGTATTTATTGAATAAACTCCATTACCTTCTACATTTTCATCAGTCGACCATATTGTTCTACCCAAATTGTCGATCATTGATATAGTTAAGTTTGTCGACCTTAAAACGGAATAATTAAAGAACAACTCTGTTGAGCCTGGATTGGGATAAACTTTTGAAATTTCTAAATCACTACTAATCTCAGATGTAAGCGAAATTATCTTACTGTATTCGAATGATCCGTCTAAATCATAAAATTTCAATCTGTAATAATTAATACTATTGATTTGACCGACATCAGATGTCATATAATCAACAGGTTGATTACTATTTCCTTGAGCCTGGATAGTTTCAATGGTTTCAAAATCTTTTCCGTTTCTAGAGCGTTCAATTGCGAAATAATCCGAATTTATTTCTGAAGCCGTTGTCCATTTCAAGTAGTTTATGGTTCCTTGACGATAACCTTGGAAATTTGTTAATTCTATAGGTAACGGTGTTGAAGATTGAGCTACACCAAACGCCGAGAAGCCAATTAAACCTGTTCTTCGAATAACTGAAACGGTTGAAAAGGCACAAGTCCCGTTTAGTCCCCAAGGTGAAAAAGTGTCAGCCGCTTTTTGAACGGTCCAACCGACGGCACCTGCTGTATTTGTTGCACCGGTGCTGTATAAAGTTATATCATAGGTTCCAGATGTTGGGTTTGCAAACGCCGTAATCGTCCAAATACCCATATCTTGTGAAGGAATATTGTAAGTTGCTGTTCCTGCACAATCTGGCAATCCAAGTGTGTTAGGAGCCCCAGCCCACGGATCGAATCGCGCTCTTAACTGAGTAATTGTCGTCGCCGCTGTAAAATTAACATTGGCTCTTTCATACAATGTAGCCGTTCCAACAGGAAAATCGTAGGAACCTAATGTGTTTATTGCTCTATATAGATTTCCATTCACATAACTTAAAGTATTTCCTGTAGATACACAATTAGGTGCATTATTTACAACATCTACCCTAAAAGCATTCGTTGTTATCTTACCATTTGTAAGGGTTAACGTTCCTGTCGTTGATTTGATAAACATATCCGACAATAGTGTCAAAACACCTGCGGTTTTGTTCATTACCACAAAATTCAAGTCCAATTGGGAGTTTCCTTGATTATAGGTTTGGGCTCCGGTACCATTAAAGGTTAAATTACCTGTTGTTCCCGTATTCGAAAAAGTTGAATTGCCATTGGCGTTTGTAAAGTTTCCTCCGACACGAACTCTAAATCCTGCCGTATTCAAAATACTTGTATTATTATTCGTAAGGAAATTTCCATCTACGTCAATATTGTTTACAAGAACTACCGACCCTGTCAACTTGTTAATGGTTAAATTAAAAAAGCCATCTGTATTTTCAAAAGCACCCGAAATTGTCTGTGTACCAGTTCCTATAAAGGATACTGTTGAACCCGGCTCACATATCAATGAACCATTATTTGTGAAGTTTCCGCATACTTGTAAGGTAACTCCATTTCGTATGGTTAAAGACGATCCTGCATTAATAGTGATATTATTTACACTATACGTTCCCGTCGTTAGATCGGGCAGGTTTGAAGACGCAGCCGTTACTACTGCCGAGATGGCACACGTTGGCGAATTACATCCACTCCAGTTTTTCACTGCGTTAAAATCATTGTCGAAATTTCCACCTGACCAATAAACGATTGTCGGTAAATCATAAATTACAGGACTTAATGCTGGAAATTGAACAGTAAAACCGGAGGTTGAATTGGTGTAATTCTGAATTACAAGAATAAATTCATCGTTTGCTACAACAGTTGGCGCTACCTCATAAGAACCATTAAATCCTGGATATGCGGCGGGAGAATTACCACTGTTTGTGGTACCCGATAAACCAAGTGCATTGTAATTGCACGCTGCTGGAGCTACACCTCCAGCATTGATCGCAGCGCAATTTGTTGAACCCGTTCCAGCCGTTTTCCACAAAATAAAATCATAATCCGATTCATCTCCTGGAGTAGAATAGCCTGGGTTATTTATTCCCGTTATTGGGTTGGGATTTCCGTAATCGTTTGGTACAATATCAAATTCCAATGTTGTCGACCCAACTAACAAAGGGTTAATCTTTATGGTATACCAAACGGAATTTGCTTCACCTCCCGTGCAGTTTCCTGAACCATTGTGATCACACTGACCTCCGATTGCTTGATAACCAGGATTACCAACTGTAGTTGTGGCGTTACATAATGGATATGAAAACCCGCAATCTTGACCTTGTACCAATGGGAAATTTAAGTTACCATCAATAGCAAGAACGGCAAAAGATCCAGTTAAGCTATTCCAACCATCTACTGACAAATAATAAGCCGCACCAGGTGTAAGACCAGTTACAAACAATTCAGAATTACTCGGGGTGTAATTTCCACAAATTGGTGCGCTTACATTACAAGCTATTTGAGTAAGTGACGAGCAAGTACCACTGTATAGAGCTATTTGAGTTCTCTGCAAAATTGTACCTCCAGATTGAATTATTGTTCGAATACGCAAATTTCCAGAAGCTGGAACTACAATTCGATACCAAACGGTATTGACACTTCCTCCTGTCCAACAGCTTCCAGCAGCTGGTTCAAATGAGGAGCCTGAGCATTCGTTGTTTCCTGAAGACGGCGCACCTAAAGTCAAATCAATTGCATAGCAAGGTAAATCATTGGCCGGCGGAGTGGCCGTGGATGAAACTGTAACCACATTACTTGTACTATTTAATCCTGAACCCGAACAAAATATAACACAACGAATGTAAGTCAAACCAAGAATATTGCCTGTATAGGTTGTTGAGGTTGCACCTGGAATATTGAACCATACAGAATTATCATTAGAATATTGCCATTGATATGTGATTCCACAACCTGCAGATGCACCTGTTAGCGTAAATGTTTTAGAAGAGCTTGCACAAGTGGTAGAACCAGCTGTCGTGCTCGCCGTTCCCGGTGTAGGCGTTCCGGTACAGCCTGTAAAGCTTACTAAAACTGAATTACTATTTGCTGATATACCTGAATTTGAGCACGTAGTAACGCATCTAAAATAAGTTGTTGTTAATATAGTCGCACTGTAGGTGGTAGACGTTGCTCCAACAATATTTGTCCAAGTAAGGTTATTAGGGGAAGATTGCCATTGATACGATATTCCGCATCCAGTTGTTGCACCAGACAAAGTGAAGTTAACTGGTGGAGAACCACAAGTTACGGAAGAGCTTGATGCACTTACCGTGCCTGTTGCAGGGGCGCCAGAACATCCTAGCAATGCACCAGGAGTGAACCGATATACAACATCATTAACAGGTTTGGTCGTTACATTGAACTCCGTCACTGTGGATGAAACCGCAGCATTACTAACCGAAATGTATTGTCCAGAAGTTGGACCCGCTATACCAATCGAAGCACTTGTGCCTGATTCTGTATCACCTTCACGTTGATAATTGAATTCGACAATGTTTGAGGTTTCATACAAATTCACTTTAAATGACATCATTCGATCGTTATTTCCACCTGCCGATTCATTCCAACGCATTCTATAAAACTCAATGGTGAAGACGCGGTTGGGCGCAGTACCTGACAATACATAACGAATTCTTGCTGAATTTGAACCGCTTACTCGTAAATTATCCCAAAGTGGTGCAATAATTGGTCGCTGTGCGGAACCTGTCAAATCGTTATTGCTATTGGATGTCATTCCACCGCCAAAACCTATCCATCCTTCGGTACAAATTTGAAGTTGGGTATAATTTATACATCCTAATGTAAATGTAAAACCAATATTTATACTAGCGCTAATACTATTATTGTCGCCAGATGAAAAAACATCTGTCCCCGTTATTTGAGTGTAGCTTGCGGTGGTTGTGGAAAAAGTATACAGTTGACCGAACAAAGAATTCGTAACTATAAATATGCCGAAGATAAAGAGGAGGCTTTTTTTCATAAGAAAAAGTATTTGGAGAGAATTTTTATCGAATAAATGCGGAGTGACCGTCCTTTACATAAAATGTTTGAGTGCCATTTAATTCATAATAGGCATGAATGTTAACCCTGTCTAGAATGGCTAATAAGAAATTCGGATAAGTCGTAGAAATATAGGAGACAATTAATTTTTTCTCCACAATATCTGCTCCACAATTTACTATTTCACCTTCGTACTTTTTAAATTCTTTAAGAACCGTAGCATACATTGCTTCGTCCATATCATCGATTTTAAATTGAACAACACCAATTTCGTTTGATGAGTTAAGTGGAACAATAATTCCTGAACTTAAATTTTGCTCTACTGCCATTGAACCAAAGTCCTGCGCTGACAGTGATTTAGATACCAATACTAAACCTGTCAACAAAATCCAAAAGAATTTTATCCTTGAATATTCGATTTTATTTTTTACTACCATTATATTTTTTTCACAAAAAAACCTAGAAATCTATTTATTCTTAACAAGAACGTAAAAGTAGACGTTTTAGTTGTCATTTTTAAATGAAAAAAAATTAATTAATCTAGATTAATTAGTTGGTCTAATTCATTTTAAAAAAAAAGAAGACAACTCGGGAGAGTTGCCTTCTTTAATCTAACCTAACCTAACCACTATTCACTGAAAAAGATTGTTCAATCTTTATGATTTTTCTTCTAACTATTGATAAGCAAATATACTAGGAAAACTCAACAAAACAAGAAATTTTATTAAGAAATTCGATACGCAAATAATAAAATTAAGATTTTTTAAATGTTACTTGTCATTTTGATATTCAACTTGTTAAAAATCCAAACTTTCAATTTAAAAGTCAATAAATAAAGTGATGGAATTACAATCAATGTTAAAAACGTTGCAAACGTCAATCCATAAATAACAGTCCACGACATAGGTGAAAAGAACACATTGTTATCTCCACCAAAATAGATTTTAGCATCATATGTAGCTAGGAAACTAAAAAAGTCAATGTTAAATCCGATTGCAAGTGGTATTAACCCTAAAATAGTCGTAACCGCCGTTAACAATACTGGACGCAATCTGGTTTTTCCTGCTTCGATTGTTGCTGCAACAACTTCGTGATAAGGTAACACTTCGTCTTCTGTCAAATTCAATTCTTCTCTTCGTCGGCTTCTAAGCATATTCGTGAAGTCAATTAATACAATTGCATTATTGACGACCACCCCAGCTAAGGAAATAATACCAATCATTGTCATCATGATTACGAAGTTCTGTCTAGAAATAACCAGTCCGAGCAAAACGCCAATTAAGGATAATAGAACCGTTAACATGATTACAGCAGGAGCTGAATATGAGTTGAATTGAGCGACAATAATCAATGTTATCAAGAAAACAGCAATGAGCAAAGCGGAACTTAAAAAGGCCATTTCCTTGGCTTGATCTTCTTGTTGACCCGTAAATTTGTAACTGATATTTGGCGCTATACCACCCTCTTTTTCGAAGGTTGCTAATTTTTCTTTAAGCTTCTCAACAACCTCATTGGCATTATAACCTTCGGTTACATTTGAATTGACAGTCACCAAAGGCAATTGATCCTTTCTAATAACAGCCGAATAAGAAGATATTTCTTCTGGTCTCTCGACCACTGACCTAATGGGTACTTTGATTAAAACACCTTTTGAATTTCGGAAAATTAAATTTTGATCCAATAAGGCATCTAAGTTGTCTCGGCTATTTTGGTCGAATCGAACGACAATATCGTAAGATTCCTCATCGATGGTATATTTTGAAATATCTTGACCGAGTAAGGCCTTTCTAATTGCGTTACCAACCATAGCTGTGGAGGCACTAAGTTTTCTTACTTGGTCTCTATCGACAACGATTGGGATCTCCGGTCTATTTGTCTCAACATTCAATTTTAAACGATCAACCCCATCTACACCTTGTCTATCCAAGAAATTTTTGATTTTCGTTGCTTGCGCTATTAATTCTCGGTATTCCCCTCGGCCGCTAACCTCGATATTAATCGGCGGACCAGTAGGTGGACCTTCAGAATTTTTATCGGCGGAAATTTCAATGTCAGCCGTAAATTTACCTTTTATACCTTTTTGGATTTTCGCTAAAATCTCACCCGTTTTCACACCTCCTCTGAACTGAGATTCGGTAAAATTAATCGTTATCCGGGCTTTGTGTGGCGTATTCCCCATCGTTGCTCCTTGGGCAGGGTCACTCGTTCCTTCTCCAACTTGGGCAATAATCGAACGAATAATCCTTTCTTTAGAACCCTCTGGCAACTTTGCATCAGCGTCCAAATAAGGTTTCAAAATTACGTTGATTTCTTTTTCTAATTCTAACGCAGATTCATTCGCCACCATGATATCTGTTCCAATAGGTTGAGAAAGAAATATGTTCACATAATTAGGCTCGTTCACTGGGAAAAAATCGACCTTCGGAGGCAAAGCCACCATAAGTAGTATTGCGAAAATAAACAGCCCTATTGTTCCTAAAAGAAATTTGACTGGATTCCTTCCTTTAACCGCGTAAGTCAAAAATTTCTCATACCCGGATTCAAGCTTGGGTAAAAAACTGGACTGAAATCGTTGCGCGCCAGGAACAAAAACATAAAAATTCAATAGGGTGACAATACCCATAATTACTAGGAAATTACCTATTGACATTGCACCTACTAACAACAATAGTACTCCTAAAATCGTGAGCAGACCTGCAATTCGAAAGACCATTTTTTTCTTGGGTAATTTTTCCTCCAACTTCATGAAAGCAACGGCCAAAACTGGATTAATAACCAGTGCTACGAACAAAGATGAACCCAATACTATAATTAAAGTAATTGGGAGGTATTTCATAAATTCACCCATAATTCCCGGCCAAAATGCCAACGGGATAAATGCAGCCAACGTGGTAGCAGTCGATGCAATTATTGGCCAAGCGACTTCTCCAACCCCTTGGATTACTGCTTTTTTAATCTTCATTCCGTCGGATAAATTCCTGTAAATATTTTCAATAATAACGATACCGTTGTCAACCAACATTCCCAAAGCCAAAACGAGAGAGAACAAAACCATGACATTCAATGAAACGTCCATGGAATCCAAGATTAGAAAAGACATCAACATGGATAGAGGAATCGCTACTCCGACAAACAATGCGTTCCGAAGACCTAGGAAGAAAAACAAAACGCCAACGACTAATAGTATACCAAGGATAATCGAATTTTCAAGATTTGAAACCATATCTCTAGTATTGTTGGACTGGTCATTTGTAGTCGAAACGATTACACTTCTTGGAATGGTTCCGTCTTCTTTTGCTTTTTCAATTAAACTATAAATTTTGTCAGAGGCGATAAGTAGATTTTCCCCACCTTGCTTTTTAATGTCGAGCATTACAACAGGTTCTCCAAATTCTCTAGCAAAAGAAGTAGTATCTGAATTGCCGAAATATACCTTTGCGATATCCCCTAGATAAACGGGTAAATAATCATCATCCTTTACCACTAATTTCTTTAGTTCATTTGCGTCTTTAAACTCTCCGTTTATCCGAATCGTTTTACGCATCCCATCCATCAATAATTCTCCCGATGGAATAGTTTGATTTTCAGCACCAACTGCATTCTCTATGTCCGTTAAAGAAACATTTACGGCTTGAGAGCGAATCGGATCGACATCTATTCGCATTTCTTGTTCCTGAACTCCGCGAATATCAACCTCACTTATCTCCGGCAATTCTTCAATACTTTTTTCTAAATCTTCAGCAACATCTTTTAACAAAGAAGCATTTGAGCCTCTTAAATTGATGTTCATTATTGGCATTGCGGATGGATCCAACTCAAAAATATTTGGCTCCACTGGTAATTGAGGAAAATCGGTTTTCGTTCGAGCCTTATCCACAGCATCTTTTACCTTTTGTAAGGCATCGGAAACTGGCATTTTAAAATCGAATTTCACCCGTATCGTGGTATAACCGTGAATAGCGTTTGAATTGATTTCATCGACCAATTTAATACCACCCAACTCTTTCTCGATGGACTGATTGATTTTTTCAGACATGTATTCTGGAGAGGAGCCCGGCTTAGCAATACCTATATAAATTTCAGGAATTTGAATCTCAGGGAAATTCTCTTTTGGCATACTGTTGTATGCTGCCAAACCACCGAAGAATATGATGAATGCAACAAGAAAAATTGATTTTCTGTTGTTCACCGCCCAGGTTGATAAGGCAAAACCTTTATTGTTTTGATCTTCCATGTTTACTTTCGTGCTATTAAATTCTAACTATGTCTTTTTCTGTAATTCCTTTCGCCCCTGCTGTGATCACAAATGACCCTGGTTTTAGAACTCCATCCAGAACTTTAATAAATGCTTCACCCTTATATTTTTCAATAACGCTGACCATTACTTTTGAAACAGTGTACCGGTTTTTGCTTTTTTCTTTCGCCACATAAACGAAATCATTATTGTTCTGATCTTTTATTATTCCTTTTGCAGCAATAACCAATGCATTTGGAACCTCCATGTCCGTAATATTCAATTCCGCTAACATGTTTGGCAAAAACACTTTATTATTGTTTAGGATAGCTTTTATGCTGAAAGTTCTATTTACGGGTTCGATATATTGACCAACATTGTTAACTGCCATAATCACCGTGGTATCTTTGTAATTAGGGAAACTCACTTCCATTATAGTCCCTACTTCGATGGAAGAAAAGTGCTTTTCGGATATGTCAGCCACCACGTTTATGTTGTTGTTATTGACCAAACGAACCAACGGTATTTGAGGGCCCACTACTTGACCGTCTTTTGCAAACACTCTATCAATTGTGCCAGAAAAAGGAGCACGTATTGTCGTTTTATTTTGTTGACTGCTGATTGACCCCAATCTTGATTTCAAACTGTTGACTTGATTTTTTGCAGTCTCGTATTCAAATTCTGTTCCTACGCCTCTTTTGTGCAACTCTTCTTGCTTACTGAGCATGTATTCAGCATAGTTCAATTGGGTTCTAATTTCATTGGCGTTGGAAGCTAATATAGATGCATCAAGAGAAACCAATACTTGACCTTGGGTTACCTTTTGACCTTCAACTACGTGAATCTTTGTAACAGATCCTCCCATTTCTGAATTCAAGAGAACATCCTGATCTGTTTCAACGTTTCCTTGAACTGAAATTTTGTGTTTAAATGTTTTAAGCTCTGCCTTTTCAATTTTAACCAATGGCAAGAATGTTTCGTCCTTGTCTTCGGACTCTGTTTGGGTGCAACTTTCTAGCGAAAAAATTCCTAGTAATAAAAAAAGTAAAAAGGGTGTGAATTTATTTTTCATTTTAATTAATTGTTTGTCGTCAATAGTTGGTTGTATAATCTCTCTAGTTCTAATTTTGCGTTGAAAACGGCTAATTTTGCAGAAGTGTATTGTGCCTGTGCAAGTACCAATTGATTGTACTTTTGCGTAACAGAAATACTCGTTTCTTGTCCAATGTTTTCACGTATAATCGCATTGTTATAGATTTTGCCCGCTAAATCAATATTCGCTTGTTGTAATTCCAATTTAAACAATGCACCATCAAGGTTGTTTTTGGCTTGAAATTCTTGAAACTTCAGACTTTCCTTAAGTTGTGTAAGAGTGTTTTCGTCTTGTTTCAACTTGATTTCTGCTTGTTTTACTCTTGCATGTTTTGCTCCTCCAGAAAATATAGGGACATTTAGCTGAAGCCCCCAAAAGGTTTGAGGGTACCATTTTTCATTCGCGAAAAAGTTGAACTCATTTCTATAGGCATTATAGGTATGCTGAAAAAAAGCATTTAATGAAGGCATATAAGTTGATTTCATATACTTCATGTTGAAATAATCCAATTCACGTTGTTGCTCTAGAACTTTAATATTTATATTGTTTTGTAGACTTGATGTTCCCTTAGAAATATTGCTTTTTAACATCAAACTAGCGCTATTATCTAAAATTTCAATGTCGTTTTCTATTGGGTAATTCATCGTCATTTTCAAAAGAACCATTGCATTTTGATAATATCTCAATGCCTCATTTTGCGTATTTTTTGAAGTTAAAAGCGAATAAGACAATTGGTCCATATCGTCTTGTTTCATTAGCCCCAATTCAAGGTAGTTTTTCTGTTTTTCTACTAAATTTTCAGTAATCAAAACCAATGAATCCATAAATACCACATTGTCTTTGGCGATTGAAGCCATTTCATAGGCTTGAATTACGTTGAAAATGACGCTTTCGGCTGACTGATTTTGCAAGGTGTTCTGGAAATCCACAAACAACTTTGAAACTTGCAAACCAACAATATACGATCCGTTGAAAAGGATTTGATTCACCTGTAAAGTTCCACTCGCCGAATAATCGGTACCGGCCCTAAAGGCAATGGTCTCATCTGGACTTGCATTCGGATTGATGAAATTAGCACTTACGACTTGAACGGGTAGGTTCAAAAAATTATTAAAATTTCCCGTAATCGATGCTTGAGGCAAGCCAATAGCTCTCGTTTCATTTTTCTGTTGAACCGAAATTTCCGTTTCCAGAACAGCATTTTTTAACGTTGGACTATTTTCAAGCGCGTACGCTTTTGCTTCCTCAAGCGTAAACGAACTTTTATCTTGCGAAAATGCTACGTGATTAATCGACAAACCAATAAAAAGGCCTATCATTCCAATTGATTTATTCATTTGTAAGGTGTTTTCGTATATATTCTTTTCCTTTTTTTGTTGCCATTCCAAATAAAATGAATCGCAAAGATTCTGTAAATACTTGTTTTAGCGTTGATTCTGGTTTTCCTATGATGGCGTGTTTGAAAATTGCATCATTAATCGTTACATATATTTGAGCCACAATCATGGAATCAAAATCCGATCGATACAATTCCTCCCGTCTACCCCGCTCAATATTTTTTATGAAAATGGGTAGTACATATTCTTTTTCATGCAAATCGATTAATCTTTGAGCTCCAGAATGATATTTCTGCATGTCATAAAATACGGAAGGGTGAATATTACCCATGTTCTCCGATATGTAGTTTATTATAGAGTACAATTCATGAATGGCATTCTCACTCGACTCTTGATAACTACCGCAATGACATTCAATACTTTTCATCTTGGTAGCCACTACAGATTCAACCAAAACATTTTTGTCATTGAAAAAAGTATAGATGGTTTTTTTAGAAATGCCGATTTCTCTGGCCAAATCATCCATGGAAACACTTTTAATGCCATAACGCATAAAAAGCTCTCCTGCCTTGAACAATATTTCGTCTCTTTTATCCATTTCGAGCGCAAATATATACTTTAATATAAACTTTGGAAACTTTATATATGTTAAAAGTTTCCAAAGTTTTTAGTAGGAACTCTTAATCCCTTTGCTATCTTCGTTTTTAAATGAATACCGTAAAAATATATACTGACGGAGCAGCAAAAGGTAATCCTGGTAATGGAGGATACGGCGTCGTTATGAAATTTGGCGAGAAGATTAAAGAGATTAACGAAGGTTTTCGCCTTACGAC
>JAHEMP010000270.1 GCA_024643585.1 Crocinitomicaceae bacterium
GAATAGCTACTTCGGAGCAGCTCGTTATTACTTTGAAAGTGGTAAAGATTTAGACAAAGCAGAAATCTGGGTTGCAAAAGCTGTTAGCATGAGACCAGAAGCATTTTGGATGAGTCATGTGCAAGCAAAAATATTAGCAAAAAACGGAAAGAAGCAAGAAGCTTTGAATGCGGCTGAAAACTCATTAAAACTTGCCAAAGCGAGTAAAGATGATTTCGGTTATATTGCCAATAACGAAAAATTAATTAAGGAAATTAAAGCAATGAAATAGGGGCTTCCACCCTGTTTTCATTCACCCCGCTTGTCGCAAGATGAGTGGGGTGTTTTTTTATCTGGATTTTTTGTAACTTCATTTGCTAAAACTTACTGTTATGAAAGTCTATATTTTATTTTGCTTGCTCCTATTTTCAAGTCTAGCTTATTCTTCAGATGGTTGGATGCGTTATCCTAAGATTTCGCCTGACGGTGAAAATGTTGCTTTTTCTTATCAAGGCGAAATATTTGTCGTGAGTTCAAAAGGAGGCGATGCTCATCAAATTACCTCACACCCCTCGCATGATTTTATGCCAGTTTGGTCAAACGATTCAAAAAAAATTGTTTTTGCAAGCGATAGACATGGCAACTATGATTTATTTGTGGTAGCCATGGAGGGAGGAACGCCAAGTAGATTGACCTTCCATTCCTCCCCTGACTTTCCGTATGCCTTCAAACCAGGAACGAATGAAATAATTTACGGCTCATCAAGATTGGATGAAGCCAAGTCCATTCAATTTCCGACTCCCGCTTTACATGAATTGTATTCTGTATCAATCGAGGGAGAAAGAGAAAAAATGTTTTTATCTATAGCTGCTGAAAGTCTAAATTTTAGTTCGGACGGAAATGTCATGCTTTTTCAAAATCAAAAAAGTTACGAGGATGAGTGGAGAAAACACCATGTCTCTTCAATGGCTAGGGATATCGTTTCGTACAATCTTAAAGAAAATTCATACAAACAAATAACAACTTGGAGCGGAGAAGATAGAGATCCAATTTTCATAGATGCAAACAACTTCTATTTTTTATCCGAAAAAGCAGGAACTTTTAACATTTGGAAAGGTTCTCTAAACGGCAATGTTTATGAGAAACAATTGACGAATTTCAATACCCACCCTATTCGATTTCTATCGTCTTCACAAACCGGCAAATTATGCTTTGGTTATCACGGCAGTATTTACACCTTGGAAAATGGAAAGGAAAATAAATTAAACATCAGAATATTAAAAGATAATTCTAAAAACGACGACGAAGTTATTTTCTTAACAGGCGGAGCTCGTGAATTTGTCATTTCTCCAGACGGAAAAGAAATGGCCTTTATTTTTCGTGGAGATGTATTTTCAACGTCTTCAGAATTTGGGACCACAAAGCAGATTACCTCGACTCCCGGACAAGAGAGAAATGTACGATTCAGTCCGGATGGCAAGAAAATTATTTATTCAGGGGAACGCGATTCGTCTTGGAACATTTATGAAACTTCTCACCAAAATGACAAAGAAACCCATTTTTTTAACGCTACTTTATTGAAAGAAACGACACTTATTCAAAACAATGGAGAGTCTTTCGATCCAAAATATTCACCTGATGGAAAAGAAATCGCTTTTCTAAAAAACAGGACTTCTTTGCAAGTCTATAATATCGAAAGCAAAGTGATTCGAACTGTTTTGGATGGAAATCTCAATTATTCCTACGCCGACGGTGATCAATATTTCAATTGGTCTCCTGATTCCAAATACCTTCTTGTGAACTTCATGGAAAATGATAGATGGAATACAGATATTGGTTTGATTGCTGCTTCTGGAAAAGAAAAACCTTTGAATCTTTCTCAAAGTGGATATGGGTCGTATGGTCAAAAATTCGCCATGAACGGTGAAATGATTTATTATGGAACCGACAAATATGGTCTGAGATCACATGGAAGTTGGGGCAGTCAATCTGACGTTGAGGCCATTTTCTTGACCAAAGACGCCTATTACAAATTCACTTTATCTGAGGAAGATTATAAAATTTGGAAAGAGCTGGAGGATGAGGCCAAAAAAGAAGCCAATAAAGAGGAAGAATCCACAAAAAAAGGGAAAAATAAATCCAAAAAAGACGAGGAGAAAAAAGAGGATGTTAAACCTTTAAAAGTTGATTTAGAAGGATTATACGATAGAAAAGTGAGATTAACTATTAACTCCTCGGATCTATCCGATTTCATTGTGAACAATGAGGGCACTTCACTTTATTATTTGGCCAATTTTGAAAAAGGTTTTGATTTGTGGGAAACGAATTTCAAAAAAGGAGAAACCAAAATGATTTCGAAAATTGGAACAAATTTCTCTAGTTTGGAGATAGACAAAGAAGAGAAGACCTTGTACTATGCGCAAAATGGTCTTGTCATGCAATTTGAAATCGCTTCGTCAAAACCAAAACCAATTACATACAATTCTGAAATGATTCTTAACAGTGAAGCTGAAAGAGCTTATATGTTTGAACATGCATGGAGACAAGTTCGTGAAAAATTCTACGTTGAAGATTTACACGGTGTTGATTGGAATTTGTACAAAAGCGAATACAAAAAAATGTTGCCAAGCATTAACAATGGTTATGACTTCAGTGAATTACTTTCTGAAATGCTCGGAGAATTAAATGCATCACATACTGGGGCAAGATATCGAAATAGACAGAAAGATGGCGATCAAAGCGCACGTTTGGGATGCTATTTTGATGAAAACTATGCTGGAGATGGCTTAAAAATTGCTGAGGTAATGGATAAAAGTCCCTTGACTTTGCATTCGACCAAAATAAAATCTGGCACCATTATCGAAAAAATTGATGGTGAACAAATTAAGGCGAATGAGAATTATCTTCATATGCTGAATAGAAAAGTCGGTAAAAAGGTTTTATTATCATGTATTAATCCATCAACCAAAGAAAAATGGGATCAAATAGTAGTTCCTATTTCGATGTGGGAGGAATTTGATTTATGCTATGAGCGTTATGTGAAACGATGTGAGCATATCGTAGATAGTATTTCAAATGGCACAGTCGCATACGTTCATGTTGCTGGTATGGACTCACAGAGCTTTCGTCACCTGTATGACAAAGCCTTAGGGAAATACAACACACGAAAGGCTCTAATTGTAGACACCCGATTTAACGGAGGCGGCTGGCTTCATGACGACTTAGCGACCTTTTTAAGTGGCAAATCATATATGCTGTTTGAACCTAGAGGTCAAAAAAATATGGGTGGTGAACCGCTTGCTAAATGGCAAAAGCCATCTTGTGTAATCATGAATGAAGGAAACTATTCGGATGCACATTTGTTTCCTTACATGTATAAAGCACTAGAAATTGGTAAGTTAATTGGTATGCCTGTGGCAGGAACTGGAACAGCCGTCTGGTGGGAAATGATGATCGATGGA
>JAHEMP010000036.1 GCA_024643585.1 Crocinitomicaceae bacterium
GATTTTCTTTTTTGCCAATTCAAGGGCATTTATTAGCGCTGCAGCTGAGATAATTGCTGTGCCGTGCTGATCATCATGCATGATGGGAATATCCAATTCAGCTTTGAGTCTTTCTTCTATTTCAAAAGCTTCTGGGGCTTTAATGTCCTCCAAATTTATTCCTCCAAAAGTCGGGGCAATCGCTTTAACTGTTTGAATAAATAACTCAGGGTCAGATGCATCTACCTCGATATCAAACACATCGATATCGGCGAAGATTTTAAACAATAATCCTTTTCCCTCCATTACCGGTTTTGAGGCCTCCGGACCAATATTACCCAATCCGAGAACTGCTGTTCCGTTTGAAATAACAGCAACGAGATTTCCTTTGGAGGTGTATTTGTAAACGTCATCCTTGTTTTCGGCAATTTTCAAACAGGGTTCAGCTACACCCGGGGAGTATGCCAATGACAAGTCTCGTTGGGTGGAATATGGTTTTGTAGGGATTACCTCAATCTTTCCGGGTTTACCAGAAGAGTGATAATCCAATGCATCTTGTTTTTTTATTTTTGGCATGTACCTTTTTTGGAGGGCTAAAGATAAGAAAATCTTAAGAAATTACGCCAACAAAAAAGGGGTCCAAATGTTTGGACCCCTTTAATTATTTAGTAAGTTAATCTCTTACAAAACGCTGATTTTTTGAGTAAATTTCAAACCATCTTTAGCGATTGTAACAAGGTAGTTACCTGTAGCTAATTCATTAACTGGCATTTCAACTACTTGAGATCCTGTTGCATTAGACAATGTTTGAGTAGCTAAAACACGACCAGTCAAATCTACAATAGAGATTTGGTATGTTCCGTTTTGTGCTTCAAATGCTACATTGATGTTGTCTGTTGCAGGATTCGGGTAGATAGCAAATCCTTCATTCGAAAGCGCTTCTAAACCTGTTGTGTTAATGCTAGAAGTAATTTTGAATTCTTTACGAATGCTGCTTCCAAAAATACCGTTTGTACTCCAAACAACATGTCCTTGACCATCTGTAAGTTCAGCATTACCTGCACCATATCCAGAGTTGATTCCGTCACCATATGAGTCAAGAATTTCCACATTGTAGCATCCTGAAGCAGGAGCAACTACTTGTTGAGTGTGTAACAAAATTCCGTTAGCAGTTAAGTTTGCGTATGGACCTCCAGAAGCAATTGTTGTTCCAGCATCAGACTTAATTGTCCAAGTTGTTTCAGAGCCATAACGATCTTGATTGATTTTGAACGTCATGTTTACTGTATTTCCATAATTTGGTGTTTCGTTGAATGAAGAAGTTCCAGCATTGTTTGAAATGTCTTCATCTGATCCACCGTTCACTGCAGAAATAGCTACCGCTAAAGTGTTAGTCGCAGCAAGTGTAAACGTTGTTGCAGGCAATTGAACAATTGTTGATTGCAATGATGTAAGCGAACCAGTCCAGTTGTATGTTTGAGGAGCGCCACCATTGATACTGTACGTTACTGTTGCAGCAGTCAATGTAGTTGAACCTTCATTTCTCATTTTGAAAGATGGAGCAACTGTATTTGAACAAGTTTCAGGCAATTGACTTAAGTTACTCAAAGAAGCGTTCAATGAAGTAGTCAATCCTGTAAATGAAATTGGAATCTCAGCAGCTGTTACTGTATTTGTGTTACCTTCAGTTATAAAAATAATCAAAGACAAATCAGCAAGTTCTGCAGCTACTCCTGTGTAAGCAGCAGGAATCGTATATGTAATTTGGTTTGACCAAGTTGTACCTGTTGTGTTAGCGCCTCCCATTGCATCACCTAAAGAAGTTGGATTCAATACATCACGCAACATGTGCATGTGACGGTAAGTTCCATCTGGGTTAACATATGTTGGGTTGTAAGTAGCACCAGCAGTTTGAGGACCGTTGACATTATCTTGCAATAACATAACTGAATATTTGTTACCTGCTGCAGGACCGTTACCAGTGAAGTAAGCCTCCATATCAATAACTAAAGCACGAGTATTAACGTCAAGGGTTGCTTGACCAGCAACATTAACATAAGAAGCCTCTGCCATTACTGTAGCTGCATTTGATGCCCATTGGCTACGGCTATGTGCCATTGCAGTGTTTGTACCAAAAAGACGACGATTTATCGCACCTTGAGGGTAACCTGTAATTCCCATACCTGGTTGTGCTGCAATAGCATCTCCATCCGCTGTACGGTAATCTGGAGCACCAGCTTGTGGATTAGCATAACCACCTGTGTGGATGTTTACAGGGAAAAACATTCCTGGGTTAGCCGCAGCAATGTTGTTTGCAATTTTGTGACCATCTGGGCAAAACTGACAGTAAATACCTGTAAATTCTTCTAATACAGATCTTTTATTGCTTGGAGTTGTGCTCACAGGTAATTGCGCGAACAAGCTACCAGATAAACAAACTGCAGCTGAAAGAGCATAAAGTTTTTTCATAATTTGATTAATTTAAATTTAAGTTTTATTTATTCGAGTCGTAAATGTAAGAAAAACTTATTTTGTAAAAAAAAAAAGATTTGCACCCATAACTTATTATTCTTGAAATCCTATGTCGTCAAAAAAGCAAAATCTAGTCATTTTTTCAGGCGCTGGCATGAGTGCCGAAAGTGGAATAGCCACCTTTCGAGATTCAAATGGTTTGTGGCATAACTATAGGGTTGAGGATGTTGCCACGCCCGAAGCGTTTCGCAAAAACCCATCTTTGGTCCAAGATTTTTACAACCAAAGGAGGAAGCAAATTATGGAAACCAAACCAAATGCAGCGCATAATATAATTTCAGATCTCGACAACTATTTTAACGTAATAGTGGTAACCCAAAACATTGATGACTTACACGAAAGAGCAGGCTCCAAAAAAGTTCTTCATCTGCATGGCAATATACGATATGCAAAAAGTTGTGGCCCCAATAGGGAGGAGAAGTATTATTTAATAGATGGTTGGGAATTAAACTCGAGTCATTTGTGCGATGACGGACACCCACTCAGACCCCACGTAGTATGGTTTGGCGAAGAAGTTCCGATGCTAGACATTGCCGCTCAAGTGATTCGCCAAGCCAATATTTTAATTGTTATCGGGACATCTTTGAGTGTATATCCAGCTGCCGGTTTAATTCATGCAGCTTCAGAAAGTTGTCGAAAATTCATTATAGATCCAAAAGCGAACGATATGTCTGTGCCTCACGGTTTTGAAGCAATAAATAACGGAGCAAGTGATGGATTACAGCACTGGATCAAAAAACACCTGTAGAACGGAGGATTATTTCTTTTTGGATTTTAAAGTCTCCTTAACGTAATTCTCAATTGCGGCTGTCATCGAAGGCGAATTTGGCATTGGAGCACATAAATCGACTCTTAGATTATTTTTGGTTACAGCGTGAGCTGTAGTTGGTCCAAATGCAGCAATTAAAGTATTATTTTGTTTAAAATCCGGGAAATTCTTCATCAAAGATTCTATTCCACCAGGACTAAAGAATACGAGCATGTCGTAAAATATATTTTCCAAATCAGACAAATCAGAAGCTACAGTTCTATAAAGTACAGCTTTAGAGAAATCAATTTTATTCGCTTCCAACGTTTCTGGAATTTTATCACGCAATATATCTGTGCAAGGCAACAAGTACTTTTCGTTCTTGTGCTTTTTCATGACGTCCATCAAGTCCTCAATGGTCTGTTTACCAAAGAATATCTTCCTTTTTCTATACGTAACATATTTTTGAAGGTAGTAGGCCACCGCTTCTGAAATACAGAAATATTTCATCGTATCTGGAACTTCAAAACGAATTTCAGAGGCGATTCTAAAAAAATGGTCAACAGCCGTTTTGGATGTTAAAATTATGCCAGTGTGATCAGGAATGTTCACCTTTTGTGATCTAAATTCTTGTGCATCAATACCTTCAACGTGAATAAACGGTCGAAAATCAATTTTCAATTTATATTTTTCCGCGAGGTCGTAATAAGGAGATTTTTCACCTTCGGGCTTTGGTTGCGATACGAGTATAGTTTTGATAGCCAATTTCTATCGATTTTAAAAAATTATTCAACAATCCACTGATACAGAAACCAGGCCAGTATGCTAATAGGCATGATTTCCAGCGTGCAAAGATATAACAAAATATAATACCATTCAATTCCATGTGTTAATAAATAGAATGCAGAGCGCAATATTCTTTGCACACTCAACAAAACGAAAAACACCAAGAAAACAAAAATTAAACTAAGGGAAAACAGTGGATTTAAGACCCAAATTAAATTGGTTAAAAATAAAACCAGTCCAACAAATTGAGGTAACACCCAAGTAAGCTGCATAGGAGTTTGATAAATCTTATTCGTACCCGTTAAAATCCCTATTAAGAACATGGAAACAAATGCTAAGAAGAAAAATGTTGAGGCGATTCCTAATGAAATTGAAATAAGAGCTGGACTTTCTTCAATGCCCAAATAAATAAGGAACAAAAATAAACTATGGGCAAGAGTAATTATAAAGTTAAGTGCTAAGAACCAAGAAGCGGATCCAAAAATCGGCCAGTTTTCTTTAATTCTGGTATCCGTTTTGCGCGCCTTAAAAAATAGTTGCAGCACTATTTCAAAGCTTCTGGTGTTAGCGTTTTTGGCCAACACGATAAGAAAAAGAGAAATAATTAAAAAGAAAAAGGAATAGGTTCCATAGAGACTTTGTTTTGTCAGCAAATCGACGTTGACCCAATTATCAGGAGCGTTACCAAAAAAATCATAACTACTTTGCCCAAACATTCCTTTTAATCTATTGTTATTTTAACTAGCGAACCGATTCGAGTTAAATTTAGCTGTAAATTATTGCTAAATTTGCCGAAATTACAAAGATAAATTTGAATGGCAACTGATCAATACATACATCCAGATTATTACAACATGGATGATTTACTTACCGATGAACAAAAGTTAGTTCGCGATGCGGCACGTGCATGGGTTAAGAAGGAAGTTTCACCAATTATTGAAGAGAATTACGAAAACTGCACTTTTCCAAAACACCTTTTAAAAGGATTGGGTGAAATTGGAGCTTTTGGACCTTATATTCCTGAAGAATATGGTGGTCCTGGTTTGGATCAAATATCATATGGTTTAATCATGCAAGAATTAGAGCGTTGCGATTCAGGTTTGCGCTCAACGGCTTCTGTTCAAAGTTCTTTGGTTATGTACCCAATTTGGAAATATGGAAACGAGGAACAACGTATGAAATACCTTCCCAAATTGGCTTCAGGTGAAATGATAGGTTGTTTCGGTTTGACGGAACCTGATCATGGTTCAAACCCTGGTGGGATGACTACGAATTTTAAAGATGCAGGCGACCATGTCATCTTAAATGGCGCCAAGATGTGGATTTCCAATGCCCCATTTGCGGATATCGCAGTTGTATGGGCAAAAGATGAGACAGGACGAATTCATGGATTGGTTGTAGAAAGAGGAATGGAAGGTTTTTCGACACCAGAAATGCACGGTAAACTTTCCCTTCGCGCATCTGCAACGGGTGAATTGATTTTCGTTAATGTTAAAGTCCCAAAAGCCAACATTTTACCGAACAAATCAGGATTAGGAGCACCCTTGGGATGTTTGGATTCTGCTCGATTTGGAATTGCATGGGGAGCGTTGGGTTCAGCCATGGATTGCTATGATTTGGCTTTGCGTTATTCAAAAGAGAGAACTCAATTTGGTGTTCCAATTGGTTCTTTCCAATTGATTCAAAAGAAATTGGCAGAGATGATTACTGAAATCACAAAAGCACAATTGTTGACTTTGCGCTTGGGTCAGTTAAGAAATGAAGGACGTGCAACGTCTGCACAAATTTCTATGGCAAAAAGAAACAATGTCGAAATTGCTTTGAACATTGCTAGAGAAGCTAGACAAATTCACGGTGCGATGGGAATAACGAATGAATATTCTATCATGCGACACATGGCGAATTTGGAATCTGTCGTAACGTATGAAGGGACGCATGATATTCACCTATTGATAACAGGTATGGACATTACAGGAATTCCAGCATTTACGCGTGAGATGCCAAATCTGTAATTCGAGATATAAATTTTAATGGATGAGCTATGAGTTTTAACTTGTAGCTCATTTTTTATTTCTCCTATTTTAATTGATTGGTCGCCAAACTAACGCTACACAGTTTCACGAATATCTTTCACGTTTAATTGCAAGGTAGTTTGGTCATTCCAGGTATTACTTTCCAATGTATAAATAATATCTGCGGGCATCCCAGAAGCGATCAAATCGATTTTATCGGCTAGATTGAATCCAATGGCTTCCAATTGAAAGCTACAATTAGGCTGAGTCAAAGTCATTTTTAAGTGTTTTTCTTTCAACGTTTTTGCGGCAATAGAAAATACATTTTTAGTGAGAAATACGGGTTTCATATTGCCTGGACCATGCGGTTCTAATTGATCCAAAACTCTTTTTAATCGAGGAAGTTTTTGCAAGGATTCTTTTTCTTTAAAAATATCGGAGAATTCGATTTGCAAATCTACTCGTTCGGTTGGTAACAAATCTTCCGTTTTAATGCTGGCAGCCACAATTTCCTCAAATCTATCTTGAAAGGCCTCGATCTGTTCTTTGCGTATGGTTAACCCGGCTGCATGTGTATGTCCTCCGAATTTGACCAATAAGTCTTCGCATTTGGTAAGTGACTCGTGTATGTCAAAATTGTTAACCGTTCTGGCCGAACCTGTGAGTAATCCGTCTTCGGCTTCAGCCAAAACTATGGTTGGCCTAAAGAGTTTTTCAATCAATCGTGAAGCGACGATTCCGACAACCCCTTTGCTCCAGTTTTCCTTGTATACGACTGTTGTGCGGCGATTGTCGTGTTTGTCAAATTCCGAAAGGATTTGCAATGCTTCGGCTGTAATTGTTTCATCAAGCGTTCTCCGTTCGGAATTGTAGGCATGAATGTTTTGCGCGTATTGTTCAATTTTATCAGCGTCTCGTGAAATCATAAATTCGACAGCATCTGAACCTAGATTCATTCTTCCGGCGGCATTAATACGCGGGGCAATCGTAAAAACGACATCCGTCAGTGTTAAGGGTTTACTTTTTCCAGCAATGTCAATTAATTTCTGAAAATTGGGTCTTGTATTTTCGTTAAGTATTTTCAATCCATAGTAGGCCAAAATTCGATTTTCTCCAGTAACCGCCACAATATCTGCGCCTGTTGCAATGGCCACAAAATCCAGTAAATCAAACAATTCCTTTTTGTCGTAATTGTTTGATACTTGCAAAGCTTGAAGCAATTTAAATCCTACTCCGCAACCACAAAGCTCTTTATAGGGGTACCCACAATCTTTTTGTTTGGGATCTAGTATTATTGCGTTTGGAAGCTCATTTCCTGGTTCGTGATGATCACAAACAATGACATCTATCCCGTGTTCAGCGGCCCAATCAATCTCTGCTTTATTTTTTACGCCGCAATCAAGGGTTATAATGAGATCCACTCCATCAGCGGCAGCCTGTTCCATTGCTTTTTGGGATACGCCATATCCTTCTGTGTAACGGTCTGGTATATAAAAAGTTAGATTTGTTAACTTTTCGAAAAAATAAGTATAAAAAAGTGCTACCGAAGTGGTACCATCAACATCATAATCGCCGTATAATTGTACTTTATTTTGATTTTTTATGGCGGCATTCAATCTTTTTACGGCTAAATCCATGTTCTTCATGAAGAACGGATTGTGCAGTGAATCGAGGCTTGGACGAAAGAAATTTTCTGCTTCTTGAAAGTTATTAACATTTCGTTGTAACAAAATTTCGGACACCACCGTATCAATCTTCAGAGCATGGCTCAATTGGTTAACTTCTACTTTTGAAATGGGATCATTGATTAGCCAACGTTTTTGCATAGATTTTTATTTATAGTTTAAGTTATGAAAAATTTTGTCGTCATTTGTTTAATCGCCCTTCCTTTTTTTGGGATAGCCCAAACATCTTACGAATTTTCTTCACCTTTGCCACCTGGAGGGGAACAATTGTTCGCGCCATTTGCTGCTCATTTTGGCGAATACAAATCGGACAGAAGTGATATTGTTTTCGAACTATCTGAAAACGGCATTTTTACGGTGAGTACAATTGTTAATTCGGTCTCAAGAGATTCAGTGCTTGAATCTTCGAATTATAAAGTTGTAGGTAATTATTTATTTGGAATAGAAGGAATTGACAGCATTGCTGTTGTTTTTCAAGACAATCGATATTATTTTGGGATGCGCCACAGAGAAGAGGTTGTCGGTCCAAATTCAAAAAATGTTTTAATCAGAGTGTCCAACCAATCTTATTTGTTAAACTTCTTTGAAAACGAAGCATACCAACCTTGTTTGTTTTCAATAGTCGAAGGCGACTTGGCCATTCAATATTTCGACTACGATACGGATACTGAGGTTTTCGCAAAAGTTCCACAAACAAAACAAGTGGAGGAGAAGACCATGAAAACTGTCACTTTAGCACCGCAGCGTGAAGATTTTGCTCAAATAAATTTCATGGATATGTTCGGTTCTGAGCGGAAATACAAGAAAATGCAATAAGAGATTGTTTGGAGATAGAGTTAAAAAAGGAGGGCATCAGTTTGCCCTCCTTTTTTAGTTGAGTACGTTTCTGTATTGATTTGAAAAATAAAAACAACACGAGACTTATTTTAGTACTTTTAGTCCGAAAATTTGGTGATGTAGCTTCCCGATAAAGTTTTGTAAACCTTCTGACAAAACTAAATCGGCACAGGCAACTTCGCTACTTTGATGGAATTGAAAAATGGGGATGTAGCTCAGTTGGCTAGAGTGCTTGACTGGCAGTCAAGAGGTCGTCGGTTCGAGCCCGATCTTCTCCACGAAATGAAAACCTTCTGCAAAAGAAGGTTTTTTTGCTTCATCTTATTGGGCGAGAGGACTTATATTATTGAGGCATATTCACAAATTGGATATGAAACGCATCAAATTCACTTCAACTTCTTTAAATTTAAAGGCATAAATCTAAACAGGCTTATTACTCAGATGTTTCAAAAAATAATATCCTTCTACACCCTCTTCAAAACAGCCCTGAAAGGCGAAGAGCAAGATTTTACTAAAATTAACATCAAACGTGGGATATTTTTGTTGTCCGTTCCAATGATTTTAGAGATGATCATGGAGTCTCTATTTGCGGTTGTAGACATCTTCTTTGTTGGTAAATTAGGCGACAATGCTGTGGCAACTGTTGGGCTGACCGAAGCGGTGATTATCATAGTGTATTCCGTTGGCGTTGGAATTAGTATGGCCGCAACAGCAATGGTGGCCAGACGATTTGGGGAGAAAAAATTCAAAGAGGCCGGCAGTTCCGCCTTTCAACTGCTTGTTTTTGGGAGCAGTATTTCCTTGGTGATTTCTGTATTAGGATTTGTTTTTGCCGAAGACGTGCTACGTCTCATGGGGGCGAGTCAAGAAGTTATATCCGTTGGTGTGCCATATACACGAATCATTTTTGCCGGAAACTTGGCAATCATGCTCCTCTTTTTAATAAATGGTGCTTTTCGTGGTGCAGGTCAAGCTCACTTGGCCATGCGTGCTTTGTGGATATCTAACGGGATAAATATTGCTCTTGACCCTATCTTTATTTTTGGATTAGGGAACTTTGAAGGTTTTGGCTTGGTAGGTGCAGCTTGGGCCACAACCATAGGTCGAAGTATAGGAGTTTTGTATCAATTGTATCATCTGTTCAACGGCAAACACCGCTTAGTGATATTGAAAGAAAATTTGGTGCTGAAATGGAAAACAATGCGAAAGATTATTTCTATTTCAGTAGGGGGAATGGCACAATTTCTTATTGATTCTGTTGCATGGATAGTTTTGACACGCATCACGGCTGAGTTTGGGAGTTCTTCGGTTGCAGGCTTTACCATTGCGTTTCGAATTCTCATTTTCAGTTTAATGCCTGCTTGGGGACTTTCCGCCGCCGCCTCTACCTTAGTTGGACAAAATTTAGGCGCGAAAAAAGTTAAAAGAGCTGCAATTTCCGTAGGTTTAACAGCTCGTTACAATGTATTTTTTCTATCCGTTATAACTGTCATTTATCTCATTTTTGGAGATATTTTGGCTGGATTGTTTACTACTTCAGTGGAAGTTCAAAAAATTGCGTCTATGGGCTTACGCGTAATAGCTCTGGGTTATGTTTTCTTTGCTGTTGGCATGGTGATGACGCAAGCTTTTAATGGTGCAGGCGATACCAAAACACCGATGTACATCAACATTGCCGTTTTTATTGGAATAGAAATTCCAATGGCCTATTTTCTTGCCATACCCATGGAATTAGAAATACTCGGTATTTTCATCGCAATTGCCGTTTGTCACTCACTCCATTCCATGATTGCCCTTTGGTTTTTTCGGAAAGGAAGATGGAAAAGGGTAGAGGTATAGCGTTTTTGTTAACCTCCCCATGAACGGACTCGAAGGCAATCCGACCCTACAATTCCTCTTCAAAAAATCGCTCAATCTGTGTTATACGCGTGCCATCAACACAAACACGTCAAATCCACACAGTTTTCTATCCTAAACCCTTGCCAATACAACCTTGGTATCGCCTTCCTCTTCAATATCTGTACTCAGGGCAGAAGCACCTAATGAACCAAAAGATATTGCATTGGCCAGAACTTCGTTGCAAATGAATTCACTATTTGCTTTTATGGCTTCACTTATGCTTTCGGAGCTTTCAATTTGAATGGTAATTCTATCCGTCACCTCAAAACCGGCTTCTTTTCGGAAGTTTTGTACGCGGTTCACCAATTCTCGGGCAATTCCTTCTTGTTTCAATTCTTCGGAAATGGTGATGTCCATCGCAACGGTATAAGAACCTTCGGAAGCGACTAACATCCCAGGAATTTCCTGAGCTGAAATTTCAAAATCTTCGCTGTTTAATTCGATATTTTCACCGTTAATTTCTCCCGCCCAAAGATTCGTTTTCTCGATTTTTGCAATGTCTTCTTGATTGAATCCTTGTACCAATTGAGCGATGGCTTTCATGTGTTTACCGTATTTCGGACCGATGGTTTTGAAATTGGGTTTGATGCCTTTCACCAAAACGGTATTTCCTTCTTCCAAAATTTCCAATTCTTTCACGTTAACTTCCGAAAGAATCAAATCTTGAACATGAAGAATATTTTCGATAAACTCTTTGTCTAGTGCTGGAACCAAAATCTTTTGCAAAGGCTGACGGACGCGTATTCTTTCTTTTTTACGCAAGCCAAGAACCAATGAAGAAACTTTTTGCGCAATCTCCATTTGGTTTTCCAAAGCTGGGTTAATGTATTTCTCGTTTACCGCTGGAAAATCAGCCAAGTGAACTGATTTTTTTGCTGCATCACCTTTAATCACTTGTAAATCGCAGAACAACTGATCCATGTAGAAGGGTGCAATTGGCGCACCAAGTATGGAAATCGTCTCCAAACATGTATACAAAGTTTGATAAGCTGATAATTTATCGGTGCCTTCATTTCCTTGTTTCCAGAAACGGCGGCGTGACAAACGTACAAACCAGTTGGACAAATGGTCAACTGTAAAATCTTGTATAGCTCGACCAGCACGAGTTGGCTCGAAAGCATCAAATGCACTTTGAACTTCTTTTACTAAGGAATTCAATTGTGACAAAATCCAACGATCGATTTCTGGTCTATCTTCCAATTTCAAATCGGCTTCGGAATAATCGAATTCGTCGATATTGGCGTAAAGAGAGAAAAAGGAATACGTGTTGTAAAGTGTTCCGAAGAATTTACGTTGTACTTCCGTCACACCGTCTAAATCGAATTTCAAGTTGTCCCACGGCTGCGCATTCGTAATCATGTACCAACGTGTGGCGTCTGCTCCGTATTTCGGCAGGGTCGTGAACGGGTCAATTCCGTTCCCCAAACGCTTCGACATTTTCTGTCCGTTTTTATCCAAAACAAGACCGTTTGAAACCACATTTTTGTAGGCCACTTTGTCGAAAACCATGGTTGAAATGGCGTGCAAAGTATAGAACCAACCGCGCGTTTGATCTACACCTTCAGCGATGAAATCAGCAGGAAATGACTTTTCTTGGTCGATTAATTCTTTGTTTTCGAAAGGATAATGCGATTGTGCGTAGGGCATAGAACCGGAATCGAACCACACATCAATCAAATCGGCTTCACGTTTCATCGGTTCGCCTTTTGACGAGACCAAAACGATTTGATCCATGTAACTTTTGTGTAGGTCGATTTGATCGTAATTTTCTTCGGACATATCCCCAACTACAAATTTCGCCAAAGGATTTCCTGTCATTATTCCGGCTTGAACGGCTTTCTCTGCTTCTGCTTTTAATTGTTCAACAGAACCAATCATGATTTCTTCGGTTCCATCTTCCGTTCGCCAAATAGGCAATGGAATTCCCCAATAACGGGAACGTGACAAGTTCCAATCGTTGGCATTTTTCAACCAATTTCCGAAACGACCTTCGCCGGTTGCAGCTGGTTTCCAGTTGATGGTTTCGTTCAATTCAAACATACGGTCTTTGATCTCCGTCACTTTAATGAACCAAGAATCCAATGGATAATACAATATTGGCTTATCTGTTCTCCAACAATGTGGGTAACTGTGGACGTACTTCTCCACTTTGAATGCCTTGTTTTCTTCTTTTAATTGGATGGCAATTTCCACGTCAGCGGAACGCTCTGGCGCTTCGCCTTCGTTGTAGTATTCGTTTTTCACGTATTTACCCGAGTAGACACCGAGTTTATCAATGAAACGACCTTGCAAATCCACCAAAGGAACAGGGTTTTCGTTTGCATCCAAGACCAACATAGGCGGAACTTCTGGGTTGGCTTCTTTGGCCACTTTAGCATCATCAGCACCAAAAGTAGGTGCCGTGTGGACGATTCCTGTTCCGTCTTCTGTTGTTACGAAA
>JAHEMP010000271.1 GCA_024643585.1 Crocinitomicaceae bacterium
TCACGAATGTCCAATTGCAGTTCTGCATTGTAATCTTGTCCTTTGAAAGAACGCGTTTGACCTTGACCTCCACCACGACCGAACATGGATTCAAAGAAATCGGAATAATCACCTTGTCCATCACCGAAATTTTGTCCACCAAAACCCTGTTGACCAGCCCCTGAGTTTTGGTATTGACGTTGATACTCCTGTTGCTGTGCACGTTGTTTTTCTATTTCGTCAGCGTGTTTCCAATCTTTACCGTACTTGTCGTATTTCTTTCGATTTTCAGGATTGCTGAGCACTTCATTTGCTTCGTTAATCTCTTTGAATTTCCTTTCAGATTCTTTGTCATTGGGATTCACATCGGGATGGTACTTTCGGGCCAACTTTCGATACGCTTTTTTAATTTCTGCTTCTGTAGCGGTTTTTGCAACGCCCATTACTTTGTAATAATCAATTGCTTCCATAATTTTATTTCAATCCTAAATCAATAATTTTTCCGTCCTCCATTTCTATTGTACGGTGCGTTCGACTCGCAAAATCGTTGTCGTGTGTGACAATTAAAAGAGATTGATTGTATTCCTCTGCTAATTCTTTAAAGATTTCGAATACGATTTCACTGTTCTTTTTGTCCAGATTTCCCGTCGGTTCGTCCCCCATGATAATCAACGGGTCATTAATCAATGCTCTGGCAATTGCCACTCTCTGCTTTTGACCACCAGAAATTTGATTGGGTCCTTTCTTCGCTTCGTCTTGAATGCCCAGAATTTTCAATTTTTCGTATGCCCGATGTTCAATTTCCTTTTCAGAATATTTGCCCAATTTTATTCCTGGAAGCATAACATTTTTAAGTACAGAAAATTCATTTAGCAGATAGTGAAACTGAAATACAAAGCCAATTTTTTCATTGCGAACCTGAGCTAAATTTATATCTTTTCTTCCCTTCTGAGAAATTCCATCAATAATCAATTCTCCTCCATAATCAGTATCCATGGTAGAAAGAATATACAACAAAGTAGATTTGCCACATCCTGATTTTCCAATTATAGAAACAAAATCGCCACGGTCAATAGAAAAACTGACTTCTTTTAGCACTTGCACTTCCAGAGGGTCGTGAAAGAACTTATTGATACCTTTTGCTTCTAAAACTATTTGTGACATAATTACTTTCCTCTAATAATATCCACTGGGTCAATTCTGCTTGCTTTTTTGGAAGGGAAATAGCCAGCGAGATACGTTGTTATGATGGAGAAAATGGCTCCAATCATGTAAAATTTCGGATTGAATAAGATAGGGTACGTTTTCACCGTCGGCAAAGCAGCCGTTTCAAAAGGAATATGGCTAATTATAACCGACATTCCAAATCCAAAAACCAATCCTGCGAAACCGCCAATTACCCCGATGGTAAGTGCAATAGTCATAAATACACGATTCACGTCCATTCCCGAAAAACCCGTTGCCTTAAGTATGGCTATCGTATCCATTTTTTCGTAAATCATCATGTTTAGGATATTGTAAATACCAAATCCTGCCACTATTAATAAGGTGATACCGACAGCATAAGAAATTAATGACCGAATAGAACTTCCCGTTTCAAATTGAGAATTTGCAGTTTGGATATCAATCGCTTGACACCCGAAAATAGCGCCATATTCCTTTGCCATTTGAGGAGCCTCGGACATGTCTTTTAATTTGATTTGAATATCGGTGACATAATCGTTTGATTTCCCCATCAACTTCTGCGCCGTTCCAAGAGAGGAATAGCTCTGTACTTTATCCAGATCAGAAATTCCCGATTGAAACAACCCAACCACCTTCAACGGAAAAGTAGTGCCCGAAATAGTGGTTATTTGAATGACGTCCCCTACTTTAGCAAGCATATTTTCCGCTGCACCCACGCCTAGAATAATGCTGTTAGGCGTGTTTTTTAAATCAATAGCTTTTCCCTCGATTACATAATCTTCAAAAGTAAACAAGCGACTTTCTTCCATTACGTCGATGCCGTTAATCATTCCAGATAAGCCTACTCCGCCGACATTGTAAAACATATTTACCGTCATTTTAGGTGAAATACCAATTACTCTTACGTCTTTCTTAAGTGCATCCAATATGGCTAAACTATTGTGGATTTGAAGTTGTTCTTTTTTTGGCTTAATGGAACGAATAATATTGTAATTATTCCTATAATCTAACGATTGATCAATCGGCTGAACTTTGGAAGGCAAGATCTCGTTGTACAATCGAATATGCGGTGTACGATTCAAAATTAGATTGTCAAGCATGTTGTTCAACCCACCCATAAAGCTGAGCAAAGTGATGAACATCGTTATACTAAATGTAACGCCCACAGCAGCGACCATTGTTTGTTTCAAACGCGCTGTCATCAAAGCCCAAGAAATCTCATAGATTATTTTAAACTTCATTCTGAAGGTTTAATAATTTCGTCCGTTTTACTTATTCCAGATAGTATTTCTATCATTTTATAATCCTTCAAGCCAGTTTTTACCTTTGCCGTTTTGCCATTCATCAAGTAAACCAAATTCTCCTCGGACACATATTCTCTTGGAATAAGCAAAGCATCTTTCTTTGATTGAATAACAATATTGGCTTCAAAAGAAATGTTCGGATACAGCTTTTCCGGACGTTTCGTGAATTCCGCCTCGACCAAAAACGTTCGTGTAGCTGTGTTCATCAGTGGATATATCTTCGTCACCTTTGCTAAATACGTATTCACATTATCGCTGTTTAGAACAACCACGGTGGTTTGTCCAAGCCGTATTTTTCCAATGTCATATTCATCTACCTGCATTTTAAGGAGATAATTATTTTTCTCTCCGATAATGCCTATTGGTGTCTGTGGTGTAACCAATTCACCAACCGAAACATTCAAACCGTACAACTCACCATTCAGCATGCTTTTCAGGGTGTAATCGCCCGCCGTACTGGTCATAATCCTTAAATTGTTCTTCGCTTGATTGGAAGATAAATCCAGTTGCCTTTTTAGATCAGAATAGTTTATTTGGGCGGAGGAATAATTTATTTTTGAATTTTGGTATGCCAAATTAGCTTGTTCAAGTTCTATTTTAGAATTCAAATTTTTAGCGGCAAGTTGTTTCTGTCGATCCAACTGTAAGGAATCATTTTGCATTTTAAACTTGGCCAAATCAATAGCTTGACTTGCCTCTTTCAATTTTCCTTGGTTGGCTTTGAAATCAGAATAGGATGCCATTAATGCAGCATTGTCTTTGTTTAACTGCTGTGAAACACTCGAAATAGACAATACAGGTTCACCACTTTGAACAGAATCGCCTTCTGTCAAATAAATTTTATTGACAATACCACTTGCCGAAGCATACGCCGTGTACTGATTTTTACTTTCAACATTCCCAGAAGCGTAAACAGATTCTGTTATGTCTTGAATTTTAGGGAAAATTCCCTCCTCCTTTTCTCCGC
>JAHEMP010000272.1 GCA_024643585.1 Crocinitomicaceae bacterium
CTTGAATGAAACCATAAATTCCGATGCGACCTTTTATTTTAAAGGAAATGAAACAGAAGGTTTGTACATTACGCACAACATCATGAATTACTTGGAAACGAGCAATCAAGCCTATGTCCAGGATACGCTACAAATTTTAGATCGGCAGTTGAGCAACTCTAGTTTAATCAGTATCGTTAACGAAAAAGAAAGAAACAATTTCTTTTATGATTTTGATCGAACAATAAATTCATTTAAAAAGAAGATAGAAGCCAATCTGCTTTAAAAAATCTAACCTTTATTTTCTTCTCGTTAAAAGTTGTGATTTTCGCAACTCACACTTGATTTATTTGTGTTTTTCGCAAATAGTAGTCGCATTATCGAATTTTTTATTCACAAAATTGCTTTACACGAAAATATGAAGATTTAAGTTTCGTGATTCGATTGAATACTTGCGAATTTTTTCTGAAATATTTGTCTAGATCAAAAAAACAAAAATGATGAAAAAATTAACTTTTATACTCGGACTAATGGCAATGCAATTTTCTAAAGCTAATGCCCAAGATTCATTAAAAACAAATTTTCAATATGGATTGCCAACGATTGCAGTAGCGAATCCTTATGTGAATGGAATAAGCAGTAAATCAGAAATTGTAGCAAAAATGATTCGTCTTGAACTTATCAAAATGAAAGAATACAAAGTATACGACGAATTTGATATGACTGACGTTTTAAAAACCAAAGAAGATTTTCGAACCGCCTGTTTTGGTCAAAATTGCCTTATTGAACTTGGTGCTGCGCTCAACACAGATTTCGTCATGTGCGGAAGCATTGATGGTCTTTCCAATCGAATAGCGGTAACAATTAAAATTGTCGATGTGAAAAGAAAAACGATTTACAGAACGATGGTTAAAGAATTTGACAATCAGGAATATGAACTACAACGCATGTTGGAAATCGTATTGAAGGAAATGCACGACACACCGATGCAAAAAGAAATTATTGATCGACTTGAATACAAAAATGAGCCCATAACTTCAACAAACGTGGGACGAATTAACAATTCAGGACCAAGAATTGGAGCCGCTTATTTGACAGGTTCTATGAATGAGTTTGCCTTGCGCCCAGAAAGTCAAGGAGGACTTGGAATGCAACCTTATGTCACAATGATTGGTTATCAATTTGAAAAGCAATATGTTGGAACTGAGAACTTTTCCGCTTTATTTGAGGGTATCATTAACATCTCCGGATTGGAGCAAGGACAAATCATCCCTTCTTTTACTGTCATGAATGGATTTAGGTTCGGAAAAGCGGGTTGGGAAATAGCCTTTGGGCCAGGGTTTAGCATGAAAAAAATGAGTTCTGGGTTTATTGATAAGGACAATACTTTCTCTGATAACGGTCAATATTTTACCGAAAAAGAATGGTCAGAATATGCCGAAAGAACCTATTCATCGGACTTAAACTACTATGAGAATGGCGTTTTTATGGCCCCAAAACCAGGCGACATAAATTCTAATTATTCATTTTCCAAGCATCATGATATGCGGGGACCAACCTATTTCAATACAACTTTTGTTTTTGCCGTTGGTAGAACATTTCATGCAGGAGCATTAAACATCCCTGTAAACGCATTCTACTCTGCCCAAAAAGGGGGTGGAATGGTCGGATTAAATGTTGGTTTCAATGTTCAAAAAAGTAAGTCCCCAATACATCGATAAATCTCTGATAATTGTAATATAAAAAGAGTCATGAAAATTCATGACTCTTTTTTTCTTCGATCAATAGTGAAAGTGAACCCATTTCGGCCCATGTTGTACAATATTCAGTTGTAAATACTGTTTATCATTTATGAAAAATAGAATTGTAAGCTTTCTCATCCTGTTCTTTTTATTTGGGCATTCATTTTCTCAGTCAAATTTTTATACTGATTTATCGAAAGCTGCAGTGCTATTGACCCACGATGAAGTGATTTACGATGGTAGTTATTTTTCTATTCCCTACCCCAATGGTGATGTTCCTAAAAACAAAGGTGTATGCACAGACGTCATAATTCGCGCTTACAGAAAAATGGGCGTTGATTTACAAAAAGAAGTGCACGAAGACATGAAGGCTAATTTTAATTTGTACCCAAAAATGTGGGGATTGAAATCAACCGATAAAAATATTGATCACCGTCGAGTGCCAAATTTAATGATGTTCTTTACAAGAAAAGGTGCGGAACTTTCTAAATCGACAAAAGCAGAAGACTACAAACCCGGTGACATAGTTTGTTGGAATCTCGGTTCAGGCATAACCCATATCGGGCTGGTTTCGAATAAAAATTCCAACGATGGAAAAAGACGCTTAATCGTTCACAACATTGGGAATGGACAAGAATTATCGGATTGCTTATTCGATTTTGAAATTATTGGCCATTACAGATATAAAAAACAAACAGAATAATCCTTAAATTGCATATTAAATACGAACACATGAAAGCTTTATCACTACTCATCGTTTGTTTCTTTTTTTTAGGTTCATGCGCCACTGCAAAAAAGAAGGAAACTCTCCCGGGCTGTATTTTGACAAAAATCGAGGAATTAAAGTCGAAAAATGATAATTCTGCCTTTGTTTACCAATACACAAATCACGGTCAGATTGTTTACTTAATATCTCCTGGATGTTGCGATATGTTCGAAGAACTTTACGACGAGGAATGCAATTACATTTGCGCACCTAGCGGAGGTTTCACAGGAAAAGGCGATGGGAAATGTCGAGATTTAGATCTTCAAAATGAAAAAGTTATATGGGAACCATCCAACTCACAGGAGTAAATCTACGCCAATGAACTATTTCAAACAAGAAAGTGAGAGATTGTCTTTTCGGCGACTAACGTATGAAGACCTGAAATCGTGGGAAGATTTTTTTGTAAACAACGACAGAGTACACTTTTTAGGATTAGACCCAACGAAGAGTAAAGAAGAATTGTCGAAGGAAACCATCGATCGGCAATTACTGCGCTACGAAGAGGATGGAAATGGGTTGCTCGCCGTAATTGAAAAAACTTCAAAAAATCTAATTGGACTTTGCGGAATCATTTCACGTGAAATCGATGAAAACAAAGAATACGAAATTGGTTATTCGTTCAAACAAAAGTATTGGAAGAAAGGCTACGCGACAGAAGCTGCAAAACAGATGAAAAAATTCGGAATAGAAACCAAACTTTCCAATCGATTCATATCCATTATTCATAGGGAGAATATTGACTCTTTTTCGGTTGCTGAAAGAAACGGTATGGTTCGCACCTTAGATACTGAATTTATGGGAATGAAAGTTTACGTTTATGCCACCCCTAATTTATTGTAAGAAACAGAAAGATAAATGATTGTTGAACTTTTGGTCATTATAAAAAATAACTTAGCCTTTCAAGACTTCATGAATCAAAGTATCTTATTCAACGCAGAATAATCTA
>JAHEMP010000273.1 GCA_024643585.1 Crocinitomicaceae bacterium
TATCGAACTACCCAAGAAATTTAAAGAAATCAAAATATCTGGAGAGGTTATCGGTTTCAAATTGGACGCTGAAAGGAAGTTTGACATTGAAACGGTTCCAATGTCCCAATTTAATCCGTATCCAAAATCAACCCCAAATTTTGGCTTTTACGATGGCTGTGTTTGGCTTAAAATTAAATTGGAGTACTCATCGGACGAGCCAATTATCCTTGAACTTAAAAATCCAAATCTAGACGAAGTCAAATTGTACAAAAACGGAGGCAAAGGTTATGAATTGGTTTCTGTTTCAGGTGATAATTATAAGTTTTCGCAACGATCGCGGGACCATCGGTTTCTGCAATACAATGTTTCTGGGTATGATGAGATCGTTTTACAAATAGATAACAATGGAGATCAACTGTATATTCCTATGTCTTTGTTTAGCGAAAGTGAATTGAGTCACAGGGATTACAAAGAGCAATTTATTATTGGTCTGTATTACGGCATAATACTTTTCGTATTGTTGTTGAATTTATTTATCTACTTGATAATCAAGGAAAGAGCAAACTTAAATTACCTACTTTATTTATTTGGCTTACTGTTTTTACAGTTGGCTTTGGGTGGATATGGTAACGAATTTCTATGGCCCAATAGTCCATATTTAGCCAACCATTCTTTACCCTTTCTTGCAACCCTTTCCGTTTTATTCTTGTTATTTTTTGTTCAATCTTTCTTGAATACGAAAATCAATCTCCCGAAGCTTAATCGATTTTTAACAGTACTCTCAGCCTTACTTTTTATAAATTTATTTTTCTCCTTGTTGCCATTCGGATCTTTTTATCGGATTTCAATACTTTCGGTAAACATTCTCACTCTGATTCTCAATGCTATCATTTTGCCGGTATCCTATGTTTTAATGCGTAGAAAATTTAAACCGGCACGATTTTTCTTAGCGGCGTTTCTTGTATTAATTCTATCTGTTTTTGCCTTTGTCTTGAGAAATTTTGGAATCGCCCCAAGTAATTTCTTTACGGACTATAGTCTGCAAATTGGTTCGGCAGTGGAAGTTATTTTACTTTCATTGGCTGTGGTGGATCGATTTAAAATTTTCAAAGAGGAAGCCTTTTCAAGACTAATGGAAATGAACGAATTGAAAAGCCGTCAAAACGAGGAATTGGAAATTCAAGTTAAGGATAGAACGAAGGAGGTTATTTACCAAAAAGAGTTGGTAGAAGAAAAAAACAAGGAAATTATTGACTCTATCAATTATTCCGAGCGTATTCAAAAGGCAATTATACCTTCCATAGAGATCTTTAAAAGCAAGTTTATAGATGCTTTTGTGTTATTTAAACCAAAAGATATTGTTAGTGGTGATTTTTACTGGTACGGTGAATCCGACTTTTTTGATGAACAAGGAAATGCATTAGCTTGCAAAGTTTTTTCTGTCGGGGATTGCACCGGTCATGGTGTGCCGGGAGCAATTATAAGCGTTTTGGGATTACGAACCCTAATGGCATCCAATAATCATCCAGAAATACACAATACAGGTGACCTGTTAAACTACTTAAACAAAGAGATTAGTCAACTTTTCAATTCCAACATAAGCGAGGTGCAAATTCGTGATGGAATGGACATTGCCATTTGCGCATACCACGAAGAAAGTCGTCGATTGTTTTTTTCTGGAGCAAAAAATGGATTCTACATTCTGCGCAAGGATGAAATTATTGAATACAAAGGGGATAAGCAGGCGATTGGTTTTCAGGATGAAAATTTTTCTTTTGGCTATACAATTGTGAATGTGCAGGAAGGTGATAGAATTATTTTGACTAGTGATGGTTACGCAGATCAATTTGGCGGACCGTCTGGAAAAAAAATGAAGCCAAAGCTACTTCGGGAAAAATTGGTCGAGACAAGAATGTTGCCGTTAACGGATCAAGGAAAAGCTATAGAAAAACTCTTTAACGATTGGAAAAATGTCAACTACGAACAAACAGATGATGTTTGCCTTATAATTATAGAAATTTAATGAGCAACAAATGGTTTTTGTTCACCCCTTTGATGCATTCGACGTCTTATTTTACTGAGGGTCTGAGGCGTAACGCCAATATAGGATGCAATGTATTGTAAAGGAATGTTTTGAAGAAAATGAGGGTGTGTGGTTATTAATCTTTGGTACCTTTCTGTCGCAGTTTCGTGATGATTGCTAAATTCTCGGGTAAATTTATAGAGGTATAATTTCTCAGCCAAAGCGCGACCAACAGCGTTTCCATTCTCTGTCATAGTATAGGCTTCCTGAAGGTCATCAAAACTTATCCTGAAAAGTTCGACTTCTTGCAAAGTCTCCACAAAATATCGTGAGGGAGTTCGTGTTAAAAATGAATCATATGCACATGCAAACTCTTGATCGAAGGCAAAGCCGAAAGTATATTGAACACCGCTTTTATCGATATAATATCGAACTATTCCTTTGTTAACGAAGGAAATTTGATTTTCAATTTCGCCCTTTTCGAGTAGTATTGTTTTTTTAGGATAAGTAACTTTAACCAATTTTGATGAGAATATCGTCCATTCCTCATCTGTTAATTCTACATATTGATCTAAATAAGACCTAAGGTTTAGCATTTCTTCATAAGATTTAGAAAAGCAAAGTTAAACGAATAGATAGCGAGTTAAATGAATGTAGATTAAAAAATGATTTTTCCAATTTTTTTGAATTCAAATCATAATCTAACTAACTGAAAAACAGCGATATAAAAATTAAAGAGTCTTTTTCAGTGAAAATTATTAGTAAAATTTTAACATATCAAAAGACGATTTTAATTGAAAATTAGGCATTTAATCATCTTTTTTTATCAAAAAAGCCCAAAACATGAATTCACAGTTTGGGGCCAAAATTAGATTCTAATTTATTGAATAGTTACGCCATTTCTACGAAGAGACCATTGTCTGTTTTCTCAACCTTAGTCAAGCCATGTTTCGCTAAGCCTTTCATAGCAACGTCCCATTGTTTTCCGCTGAATCCTGTTTCTGTTTTCAAGGAATTCAAATCAACTCTTCCTGATTTTTCAAGCATTCCAATGATGATTTTTTCATTATCGGTCAATTCTGGTCCTTTTTTCGCTCCAAAAACTTCTGGACGCATTTGAGGGAAGAATAATACTTCTTGAATAGCTGGATTGTTCGTTAGGTACATGATTAAGCGGTCCATGCCAATTCCTAAACCAGAGGTTGGTGGCATTCCGTATTCTAGGGATCGCAAGAAATCTTGGTCGATTAATCCAGTCGCTTCATCATCGCCTTTTTCGGCCAATTTAACTTGGTCCTCAAAACGCTCACGTTGATCAATTGGGTCGTTCAATTCAGAGTAGGCATTCGCAACTTCTTTACCACAAACCATTAATTCAAAACGCTCTGTCAAACTCGGAT
>JAHEMP010000037.1 GCA_024643585.1 Crocinitomicaceae bacterium
CTCCAAAGGGGGAAGCGGATTGCGGATTACTGAATTAATCAATCATTAGTAATTCGCCAATCAGCAATTAAACTAGTTCTGCCTTAATCCAATCGTATCCTTTCTCTTCCAATTCAAGCGCCAATTCTTTCCCGCCAGTTTTTACGATTTTACCGTCGAAAAGTACATGAACGAAATCTGGAACGATATAGTCCAATAAACGTTGGTAGTGCGTGATGACGATAGTCGCGTTTTTGTCGCTTTTTAGCGTATTAACGCCATTCGCAACGATACGCAAAGCATCAATATCCAAACCAGAATCTGTTTCATCTAGGATAGACAATTTTGGATCCAACATTGCCATTTGGAAAATTTCATTTCTTTTTTTCTCACCACCAGAGAAACCTTCGTTTACGGAACGAGAAGCCAATTTAGCATCCAATTCAACCAACGCCGATTTTTCTTTTACAAGAGCCATAAAGTCTTTAGCAGAAATTGGTTCTTCTTTGCGGTACTCGCGAATTTCGTTTAAGGCAGTTCGCAAGAAATTGATATTTGAAACGCCTGGAATTTCCACTGGGTATTGAAACGCCAAGAACAAGCCTTCTCGAGCCCTATCTTCTGTATCTAATTCCAACAAATCTTCTCCGTCGAAATCAACTGAACCTTCTGTTACTTCGTATTCTTCACGTCCAGCCAAGATGTTTGCCAAAGTACTTTTTCCGGCACCATTGGGTCCCATTATTGCGTGAACTTCGCCTGCATTTACCGTAAGGTTCAATCCTTTTAAGATTTCTTTGCCATCGATTGTGGCGTGTAAGTTTTCTATTTTAATCATTGTTTGTTTTATTCTCTAATTATTTTTTCGTGATTGCCTTCGGCTTCGCTCAGTCATCACTTTTATTTATTGCTTCGACTCCAAACGATGACTGAGCGGAGTCGAAGGCAATCGTTTAACCGACCGAGCCTTCCAATGAAATCGTTAATAATTTTTGCGCTTCAACGGCAAATTCCATTGGCAATTGGTTCAACACTTCTTTACAATAACCGTTTACGATTAAGCTAATTGCTTTTTCTTCACCGATTCCTCTTTGTTTGCAATAGAAAATTTGGTCTTCACCTATTTTGGAAGTCGTTGCTTCGTGCTCAATTTTCGCCGAACTATTTTTACATTCGATGTAGGGGAAAGTATGTGCGCCACACTCGTCCGTCATCAATAGCGAATCGCATTGCGAAAAGTTTCTTGCGTTGTTTGCGTTTTTCTGTATTTGCACCAATCCACGGTAACTGTTGCTCGATTTTCCAGCCGAAATACCTTTGGAAATAATCGTGCTTTTTGTGTTTTTACCGATGTGGACCATTTTAGTACCTGTATCCGCTTGTTGGTAATTGTTGGTAACGGCAACCGAATAAAACTCACCAATTGAATTGTCTCCCTTCAAAATACAAGAAGGATATTTCCACGTAACGGCAGAACCAGTTTCTACTTGCGTCCAAGAAATTTTGGAATTGGTATGACAGATTCCTCTTTTTGTCACAAAGTTGAATACACCACCGACGCCATTTTTATCACCAGGATACCAGTTTTGAACAGTTGAATATTTTATTTCCGCATTGTCCAATGAAATCAATTCAACTACCGCAGCATGCAATTGATTCTCGTCACGCATTGGGGCTGTGCATCCTTCTAAATACGAAACGTATGAACCTTCGTCAGCCACAACAAGAGTTCTTTCGAATTGTCCCGTTCCGCCTTCGTTGATTCGGAAATAGGTTGAAAGCTCCATTGGGCAACGAACGCCTTTTGGAATGTAACAGAAAGAACCGTCAGTAAAAACGGCTGAATTCAAGGCAGCGTAGAAATTATCTGTTGTCGGGACCACTGTCCCCATGTATTTTTGAACCAATTCTGGGTGTTCTTGCACTGCTTCAGAGAAAGAGCAAAAGATGATTCCCAATTCTTTCAATTTCGCTTTGAAGGAAGTGGCAACGGAAACAGAGTCCATCACGAAATCCACGGCAACGCCAGTCAACCGTTTTTGTTCTTCCATTGAAATACCCAGCTTCTTCATGGTTTCCTTCATTTCAGGATCCACGTCGTCCCATGATTCGTATTTCTTGGTTTGTTTAGGTGCAGAGTAATAAGCGATTGCTTGGAAATCTGGTTTAGCGTAATGAACGTGTGCCCATTCCGGTTCAATCATTTCTTTCCAAACAGCGTACGCTTTCAAACGGTAATCGAGTAACCATTTTGGCTCTTCTTTTTTCGCTGAAATCATGCGGATTACGTCTTCGTTTAGACCTACCGGAATTTTATCTGATTCAATATCACTGACAAACCCGAATTTATATTCTTGGTCTTCAATGTCTTTTGCTAGTTCGTGCTCTGTGTATTGTGCCATTTTTATGAATTACGAATTTCGAATTTTTCAATTTCGAATTCGAATTTTTTATCTCTGTTCTTTATTCTCTGTTATCAATTTATACTGAAAACGATTCTCCGCATCCGCAAGTTCTATCCGCGTTCGGGTTTTTAAAAACAAATCCTTTACCGTTAAGTCCGCCAGAATAATCCAATGTTGTACCGATGAGGTAGAGAAAGCTTTTTTTATCGACAACTATTTTAATGCCATTGTCTTCGAAAGATTTATCGTCTTCTTTTTCTTGATTGTCCAAATCCAATTGATACATCAATCCAGAACACCCACCGCCTTGCACTCCGACACGTATGAAGTAGCCTTCTTTGCCATCTTCTTGCATCAGTTTTGTAGCTTGTGTTTTAGCACTTTCCGTTACGTTTATCATATCTCAGTTCTAAGTCCTTATTTATATTTAATCTAAATAGAAGCAATATTCACTGCAAAAATACCACTTTTATGGTATATGGCAAACAGATAAACAAGCTAATTTGTTCTTTTTTTGACAGGGTGATCCAATAGTCCATTCAGATCTCAAATTTCCAAGCACAAAAAAACCGCCTGTAACTTGTACAAGCGGCTTTTTTAAAAAAATATGGAATCCTATTGTTTCGTAAACTTTGCTACGCCAATTTGATTGTCCTCAATTGTTTTGATGGTATAAATACCATTTTCAAGCGAACGCACATCAATTACTGTGTTTCCGGCAACAGTTGCAGTCGATATGATCAACTGTCCCATTTGATTGAAAACTTGAACCGATGCTCCTGCTTTTGTTTTTGCTATTGTGACATCCGTAGAAGTTGGGTTTGGATATAAATCCAAAACATTATCTACTATACTCGGAACAGCCAATCCACCAGAGGCAAGATTTAGACGAATCATAAACAAAGCCGGAAAATTGAAATCTTCAACTGGTGACCACGGAACTTGTGTTAATGCATAAATAAACGATGTTTGAGGATGGAAAACATCGCTAAAACCAAGTTCTTGCATGTAAAACTCTTCTTCCAAAGCAACCATGTATTTACCTGGAGCCAAAGCTAGGGGAGAAGCAAAGGATACAGTGTACCATTTTTCAGCAACATTCTCAATAATTCCGGAAGCTGAACCAATAATTGAAATAGGATTACCCAAAGGATCCGTGCTGAAAACTCGGATATTAAATACGCTATCCACTGCCGGAGCGCCTGCGGTATTCGATCCATTTCCTAAATAAACGGATACTGAGCTTGTAGAAGTTGCATTAGAAATATCAAATAAATTGGCAAGGTAACCTAATTCACCAGCACCGAGTCCAATTAAATCAACAGCAGTACCATCATCCAAGGCATAAACCGTATCTGTAATATTCACAACATAGGAAACCGTATCCGAAGCAGGAACTTCATCTGTCTCATTCATTTGTGAAGTATATTTTACAGTATGTGGTCCATAACTTTGAGGTGTGTATGGCGCAACCGTAAATGTGCCTGAAGCCAAAGGCGCCAATGTTTGTGTAGTTGAAGACACGGCATGAACTTGTGTTCCTCCCGCTGTAACTGATACGTTTGCCTTAACACCTGTAATTGTGCCTGTTCCAGCCGACACAATGGTTGCTGGGGCAATAAAATTCAAAGATTGAGAAAGTGGAATCTGCAAATACTTGGATCCTTCCGTGCTTATTTCAGCATCATGGACAGGCGGATTTGCTACGCAAAAAGTGTGGGTAGCGGTTGTAACAGTTTGGTCATTGATAAAAACGAAACTAACGACACCATTGATTTTTACAGTGAAATTTGCACCCCCATCGCCATAATCGTCAACATAGTTAATATCAAAACAGCTTCCTACGGTAAGGCATCCCAAAGACTCCGTTGTCGTGGTGTTGTCACCATATCCTCCAGCCGTCGCAACTTGCGTTCCTCCACTGTTGCAATTGACTTGGGCAGTATTTCCAAATGTGAAAAGTGCGCCGTTACCACAACCATTTCCCGTTGGTGTTAAATCCCAAAAACATTCATAGCCCCAGCTGTCCGTCTGAACATCCACTGTTACGTTAAGCTGTCCTGTTGGACATTGAGCCAAAAGATTCAAGGAATAACCGGAGACAAATAATAAAAATAGATAGATTTTTTTCATAACGTAGCTTTTAAGATTCACTCAAATATAAGGTAAAAATCGATAACTTTATTTACTTGTAACTAAAACTATTAACTTCGTTTGAAACGTAGAAATAAGCGATTATGAAATTGTCAACAAAGATACTTTTCTTACCCTTTTTGCTTTTTACACTGAGTTGTGAATTCAAACAAGTAAATGATGACGCAAAATCCTATTGTGATTGCAAAGCAAAGCAATACGAGGGCAAAACAGTAGATGGGGAATGTTCAAAATTATTAGCCAAGCTAAATAAGAAATACGAGTACTTTCCAGACGAATATGAAATGTTAGCTGAGAAAATTGCCGAATGTTTGGCAGAGTAAAAATCGTTGCTCACAAAGTTTTTGAATGATTACCTTTGCCAAAAAAAGCAAATGAAGGTTTTTTACGATGTAGATAATGGATTCACGGCAAAATACCCTGTGGTGACCATAGGCACGTTTGATGGAGTACATTTAGGACATCAAAAAATTCTTCAAAAGCTAAATAAAGAAGCTGAAAAAATTGGTGGAGAATCCGTTTTGTTCACCTTTCATCCACATCCAAGAATTGTTTTAAATCCCGATAATCATAATCTGAAATTACTTCAAACACAAGAAGAGAAAATTGCCAAGTTAGAGCGGTTTGGTCTTCAAAATTTGATTGTTTATCCATTTACTAAGGATTTTTCAAATTTATCAGCTTTAGAATTTGTCCGTGATATCTTGGTAAAAAAAATGAATGTAAAAACGTTGGTAATTGGTTATGATCACCAGTTTGGGAACAATAGAGAGGGTGGAATTGAATTTCTTCAATCCATTTCTAACGAACTAGACTTTACAGTAATTGAAATTCCAGCCCAAGAAATTGACGATGTAAATGTCAGTTCAACCAAAATAAGAAATGCACTTTTGGAAGGCAATATCGTTTTAGCGAATTCATTTTTGGCCGAACCTTTTGAATTGACAGGTATAGTAATTAAAGGAGAATCTTTGGGTAGAAAATTGGGTTTTCCAACGGCCAACATTGATTTACAAACAGAAATAAAATTAATTCCTAAAAATGGCGTTTATGCTGTTCAGGTAACTTTGGCTGATGGCAGATTGTTTGAGGGTATTATGAATATTGGTTCGAGACCAACAATCCATGCAAATGGGCAGTTAAGTTTAGAGGTTTATTTATTGGATTTTAACGAAGATTTGTACGACCAAAAAATAAAAGTTCAATTTGTTGAGCACATACGTGAGGAAATAGCCTTCGCTAATACCGAAGAATTAATTGATCAAATTCAAAAAGATGAAGTACGCGTTCGTGACCTTTTTAATGCTTTACCTTAATAATTGTGTTTTAGCCCAAAATTCTGGTTATAAGATTTACACGCTTGAGGAAGCATTAATTTCACCAAAAGATTCCGTTTTTGGCATTACATTGCGTAAAAACAGATTGACAAAACTTCCAGATGAAATTTATGCCTTTGAAAATTTAATGTTTTTAGACGTTTCCAAAAACAAATTGAAATCCATCCCCATGGAATTAAATCAATTCAAGCATTTGGAAGTTTTTATGGCAGGTAAAAATAAATTGACCATTTGTCCAATTGTAATCTGTTCTTTGCCAAGCTTGAAGATTCTCAAGTTAAATGAAAATCCAATTGGAAATTTACCAGAGTGCATTCAATTTTTAACAAATTTGGAAGAGTTGGATTTGTTTCAAACTCGAGTTGAAAGTTTTCCAGAGACATTGGTCGAACTGAAAAATTTAAAAAAAATGGATGTGCGAGGAATACTTTACGGCCCTAAGTTTCAAGAACAATGGAAGGAAATGATGCCTCAGACCTTTATAGACTTCGATTTGCCATGTAATTGCATTGAAAGTAATTAAACCTTCAAACCATCACCTAACTTTTATTTTTTAAATCTACCAACCATTTATTAAAGTCATACGTTATGGAAGTATCGAACAGATTTGTGGTTATTTGTGTTTGATAATGGGTTTTTAGTTTTTAGTTCAAAAAGTCGATCTCTCCGGGTCGACTTTTTTTATTCTCTCCAAGTTAATTATTGAAATTTAATCGCTTTCGTTGGAAGAACACGACTTATGAGTGCGCTTGGAACAACCATCGCTAGGAGGCAGACTATCAAGGTCGCTCCATTTAATAAAATGATTTGCCAAATACCAATTGAAATTGGAACTTTGTCTAGGTAATATACTTCCGGGTTTAGGCTGAGTATTCCAAATTTGTACTGAATGAAACAAATCCCAAGCCCAATAGCATTGCCCCAGAGCATTCCTTTACCGATGATAAAGAAGGCTTGAAGTAAGAATATTTTTCGGAGCTGCCAATTTAAACTACCCATGGCTTTCATCATTCCAATAAAATGTGTTTTAACTAGAATCAGCACCAATAGTGCGGCGCCAACATTTATTATTCCAATTAATACCATCAATACCAGAATGATATATACATTCAAATCTAAAAAATCGAGCCAGAGAAATATTTCTTGTTGATTTTCTTTTATTCCAGAAACTTGCAACAATTCCTCGTGCTCATTGGGTATAAATGTCAATTCGCGTTTCAGCTTATTAATTTCAAGATCAAGTGTTTCCCAGACTTTGAAATTCACCTCATAACCCCCAACATAACTCTGCGCACTTCCTTTTCCATCTTTTTTTTCTATAAAAACTGTTTTCTCTTTCGTTTTTATACTAAAGTTCAAACCACTATTATCTTGGTATTCTCTTGAAATTAGACCCTCATCGTCTACTACAAAATCACATGGCGTGCGCCCGGCACCTTTTACCTTAATCGTCAAGTATGCTGTATCTGGGAGCGAAAGTGGCATCGATTCATTTCTAACTTTAACGCCATAATCTCGAGCAATTAAGCGGAAGCTTGTATCTTTACTAGGGCAAATTTTAATGCCTATTGTTTGTCCGAATCCTTTTCCCCAATCGTATTCGTAATATCCGTTACCTCCCTGTACATTTGCTTTAAGAATAATATATCCATCGGTAATCGTATCGACCACTTCAATACTAGCCTGAATGCCCCAATCGTTCAGTAATTGTACTTGTCGCAAATCACCAATAATCATTTTTTTATCAAATTCTTCAAGTCCTGTATGGTAAATTCCTGAAATTCGAAAGAATCGTTTTACGGGTTGATTTTTCACAAAATAGGCACGGATTGAGTCACCAACTTTAAAATTTAGATCGCGTGCAATTCTTTTTGATAAAAGTATTTCATCTGAAATAGCAGACGATTTAAAAGTTGGTATTTTACCTTCGACTAAATTTTCTTTGAAGAAACTCCAATCGAAATTTTCATCAACGCCCTTTAAAATTGCCCCTTGAATATTTTGTTGGCTGATCACCGAATCTTTCCCGTTGGCAAGTTTGATAGTATTCTGGGATTTTTCAGATTGAAGAAGTATCGGTTTAAAAGCAACGGGATGAATTTGAGATATTGCGGGGTTCTCCTTTAATTTGGCAAAAAAGGCTTGATTTTTGCGAATTGGTTCACTTTCATAGATACTTCCTTCTCCTGCATTTAGTATAAACGCATGGGCAGAAAATCCTGAAACTTTTTCACGGACTTCTTTTTGAAATCCGATAACAACAGCGACAGTGAGTAAGTTTACAACAATAGCAAGTGCAATACTAATCATACTGATGCGTACAATCGGTCGTGAAACTTTTTTACCTTCGTTTTCCTTAAGAAAGATCTTTTTAGCTATGAAATACTCGTGTGACAATTCCAAAATTTTATCACTGCGAAAGTACACAAAGCTTTTCTTCATTGAAAGTCTTTTGCTGCTTTTGCTGTTTAGTTGTGGTCTTGTATCTAGAAATGGTAGAAATTTAAATTCAAAGAAGGAAACACAAGAAAACAATGAAAACTCTGGCGGTGGAATGCTAGAAGAATCGAGTAAAGGGCCCCATAAAAAAATTACATTAGCCATAGAAAGAACCGATTTGTATCTGGATACATTGCGCAAAAAAAGGGTAGGCGTAGTGACCAATCAAACCGGTACGATAGGCCAAACTCATTTGGTGGACACACTTATATCTTCTGGAGTTAACGTAGTTAAAGTATTTGCACCTGAACATGGTTTTCGCGGAAAAGCGGGTGCTGGAGAGCATGTTTCATCAACCGTTGATTACAAAACGGGTTTACCAATAATGTCGCTTTATGGCAATACGAAAAAACCAAGTGTTGAAATGATGCAAGACATTGATATTATGATTTTTGATATTCAGGATGTTGGGGTTAGATTTTATACTTTTATTTCAACACTGCATTATGTAATGGAAGCATGTGCCGAAGCGAATATTCCTCTGGTCGTTTTGGATAGACCAAATCCAAACTGTAATTATGTTGATGGCCCTGTTTTGGATACTAATTTCCGTTCATTTGTTGGAATGCACCCTGTGCCAATTGTTTATGGTATGACCATTGGAGAATACGGAGAAATGATTAATGGAGAAAGGTGGTTGTCTAATGGCGTAGTGTGCAATTTAACGGTAATACCATTGGCAAACTATACCAGAAAATCTATTTATGAATTGCCAATACCTCCTTCTCCAAACTTGCGGACCAATACATCTATTTATTTGTACCCGAGTTTATGCTTTTTTGAGGGCACTAGTGTAAGTGTTGGCAGAGGTACTGATTTCCCCTTTGAAGTCTACGGTCACCCAAGTTTTCCAGAAAGTGACTTTTCTTTTGTTCCAAAGTCGCAGACTGGCGCATTAAATCCGCTTTGGAAAGATAGCACGTGCTTTGGCTACAATTTGAGGGAAGAAGCAGAAAAAAGACCGACTAAATTGAATTTATCCTATTTCATGAATGCCTACAACTTATTGAAGGGACAAAATTTTGTGACAAACCAACGATTTTTAAATTTATTAGTTGGCAATAATAAACTGATCGAACAACTAGATTCTGGATTTACTCAAAAAGAAATACGAGCTTCCTGGCAAACGGAATTAGTTGAATTCAAAATTATTAGAGCAAAGTATTTGATCTATTAATTTTTTTATCAATTGTTAATTTATTTTCCGCATATTGTTCTCAACCATCGTTTAGTTTATGCGAAATTCAAAACAACCGTAGATAACTCGTTTATTTTAACTTGTAATTTGCGCATTACGCAAACGCCATCTTTGTAGTTGTTCAATTCGATTGAACCCAACTTCAATACCGATATACATTTGATTTAAAATTAAAAGTTATGAAAGTATTGGTAACAGGTTCAGATGGACTACTGGGTAGTAATCTCGTAAGGGAGTTGATTATAAGAAACTATGAAGTGTATGGTTTTGTTGAAAATGGAAAATCAACAATGACATTAGAAGGCCTTCGGATAAAAAAAATTGAAGGGAATATATTAAACGAATACGATGTCTTAGAGGCGACATTTGGAATGGATGTCGTTATACATTGTGCTGCCAATACAAGTATGTTTCCGGCCAGACAAACAATCGTAAATCGTGTAAATATTAACGGAACAAATAATCTAATAAAAGCTTGTCAAGTAAACAAGGTAAAAAGAATGATCTATGTTGGAACGGCTAATTCATTTGGTTCTGGTAATTTGGATAACTTAGGGTCTGAAGAGAATTTGTATACAGCCTCTCGATATGGTTTGGATTATATGGATTCGAAATACAAAGCTCAATTAAATGTATTGAAAAAGGCGAGAGAAGAAGGATTTGATGCTTTGGTAGTGAACCCGACTTTTATGATCGGACCCTATGATTCACGGCCGACTTCTGGCACCATGGTTTTGGGTATATATCATAAAAAAGTTCCGGGTTTTCCTGCTGGAGGAAAGAATTTTATTTATGTCAAAGATGCAGCGGTTGCCATTGCAAATGCGATTACCATTGGAAAGAAAGGCGAATGTTATATTCTAGGAAGTGAAAATCTGAGTTACAAACAAGCTTTTGAAAAAATTGCTAAAATTACGGGAGTCACGGCGCCTAAAATTAGATTAGCAAAAAACATAACCTTCACTTACGGAACGATCAATTCCGTATTTGCCAGAATCTTTGGTAAAAAACCAACTGTATCAAAAGAAATGGCGATTCTTTCAAATGAATTTCACTATTATTCATCTGAAAAGGCTCAACGAGAATTACAAATGCCACAAACATCAATAGAGATAGCATTTAAAGAATGTTTTGATTGGTTTGTTGACAATAATTATACTAAATCGGCATAACATGTTCAAGGGCAAAGTAATCGTAATAACAGGTTCTACTCAAGGGATAGGAAAACGTACAGCCGAACTTTTGGCTCGCGAAGGTGCAAAAATCGTTATTAATTCTCGACGAGAAAGCAAGGTAGAAGAGACTGTACAAGAATTTACCAAAATGGGATACAATGTGATTGGTGTAGCAGGAGATGTTTCTGATTTCTCCTTTTGTGAGAAGATGGCAGTTGAAACAATGCGTAATTATGGAAAAATAGATTTTCTCATAAACAATGCAGGATTAGCAGCAAAGGGAAAACTCGAAGAGACTACTCCTGAAGTGTTTGAAAAATTAGTATCTGTAAACATTTTGGGAAGCATATATCCAACTCTAGCCTTGCTTCCACATTTGAAAGAAACAAAAGGTGGAATTTTATTCATTTCTTCTTTGGCAGGTATTGTCGGTTTGCCCAGCTATTTATCCTATTCATATACCAAACGTTCCATTATAAGTATTGCAGAAAGTTTGAAAAATGAACTTTACGATTCTGGAGTTTATATTGGTGTAAATTTCCCTGGTTTTACTGAAAATGATTCGGAGAAACAGAATATTCTACCTTCCGGAGAATCTGTTGTTATGAAAAAACGATTGGATGTGAAAGTAGAGTCTTTAGATAATACGGTAGGTAAAATAATACGACAAATAGAAAGACGCAAGTTTCGCTGTTTCTCTTCTTTCAAAGGGAAAATGGTTTATGTGATTTACCGTTTGTTTCCTTCACTTGCAATTGCTGTAGTAAAGCAAAACAGAAAAAAAATCATGGAAATGGATTGATATTAATTCAAAGACAAAAGCTCTAAATAATCATAAAAAATAAACATTTTCAGTTAAAAGGGTGTTTCTTTGCTGTCTCAAAATGTTTCAATGCCTTTTTTCAAAAAATTCATCTTCATTTTTATTTTCCTCCTCTCTTACGCTAATTCGAGTTTGGCGCAAGAGAATTCTTTTGTTGGACGAGTATACGATTCAATTGGCAATGAGCCTTTGCCTTATGTTATGGTTGTCTTGCAATCGAAATATACAGACAAAGTAATTGTAGGAACTACATCGGATGAAAACGGTGAATTTTTTCTGAAATCAGATTCAATTAATGCCATTCTGAAGCTGAGTTTCATGGGATACGAGAAAAAAGTAATTAGCAGTTTTCAATCAGAGGACGGTATAATTGAACTTGGCAAAATCCAATTGGTGTCGCTTACCCAAAATTTAGGGGAGGTGAAAGTGACGGCAGAAAAGTCGGGTATGGAATTCAAACTTGACAAACGGGTTTTTACGGTTGGAAAGGACATTAGTTCGACAGGCATGGGCGCACTTGAAGTCCTGAACAATGTGCCTTCTGTTACCGTCGACATTGAAGGAAATATAAAATTGAGAGGAAATTCAGGTGTTCAAATATTGATAAACGGAAAACCCTCTGTACTGTCCGACGATCCGAGTAAAGCGCTGGGGACCATTACGGCAGATATGATAGAATCTGTTGAGGTAATAACAAATCCTTCTGCGAAATACGATGCAAGTGGAACCTCGGGTATCTTGAATATTGTACTCAAAAAAGAAGAAACCAAGGGATTTAACGGGTCCCTTTCGGTAAACACCGGTTTACCCTACAATCATTCAGTCGGAGGAAGTATAAATTACCGAACAAAGAAATTCAATTTGTTTACTCAATTCGGGGCCGGTTACAGGTCTTTGCCTGATTATGATAGAAGTAAAAATGTGAATTATCTCGATAATAATTCTGTCATAACAGATGGTACAGGTTTTAGAAATGAAAATTTTTACAACATCACCTTGGGCACGGATTATTATTTAAACGAAAGGAATACTTTAACACTTTCTGGTAATTTTGCCTACGAAGTGGAAAAGCAACCGTCAACAACGGAAGTATACTTATACGACGCAAAGAACTCACTGGTTGGGCAATACCAAAGAACGGAAGTGACCTCTGCTCTCAATCCCAAATACCAGTATGATTTTCAATACAAA
>JAHEMP010000038.1 GCA_024643585.1 Crocinitomicaceae bacterium
CCATTTTTAATTGATTTTTGCGGATTTGGAATGATTTTTTCGAGATCTGCTTCTGCAACTTCCCCTAACCCACTGCAATTTGCACACGCACCATAAGGAGAATTGAAAGAAAACAAACTTGGCTCAGGCTCCGGATAACTTATTCCTGTAGAAGGACACATTAAAGAGCGACTAAAATGGCGAACGGCATTGGTTTCAAAATCTTGTACCATCATCGCTTTTGAACCGTGTTTCATGGTTGTTAAAACCGAATCATAAATGCGTTTTCTGTCTTTTTTATCAATTAGCAATCGGTCTATTACCAATTCAATGTCGTGCACCTTGTATCGATCAAGGCGCATTCCTTTGGTGATTTCCATAACGACATTGTCCACTCGAACTTTTGTAAACCCCATTTTCAAAAATTGCTCAAACAATTCGCGATAATGCCCCTTTCTTCCTTTGATTTTCGGAGCTAGGAATATTACTTTTTTTCCACTGTATTGATCAATGATTAAATCCACGATTTGATCGTCGGAATACTTCACCATTTTTTCTCCTGTGTTATAAGAATAGGCCTCGCCAACTCTGGCATACAACAAACGGAGGAAATCATATATTTCGGTAATCGTCCCGACGGTAGATCTTGGACTTCTTGAAATTGTTTTTTGTTCGATTGCAATCACTGGACTAAGTCCCTCTATTTTGTCTACATCTGGCCTTTCCAAACCACCAAGAAATTGCCGAGCGTACGCCGAAAAAGTTTCAATGTATCGTCTTTGACCTTCCGCATAAAGCGTATCAAAGGCGAGAGAAGATTTTCCACTTCCACTGAGTCCAGTAAAAACGACAAGTTTATTACGAGGAATAGACAGATCCACATTTTTTAGATTGTGTTCCTTCGCCCCGTAAATATCAATCGTTAGGTTGTCTTTTGTCATTCGGCTTTGCTGTAATTGCTGTATTGTGAATTATTGACTGGCAACAAAATAGAATAACCATTTAGTCTTTTTTTCAAGGAGTTGGCCAAAATCCATGGATTCAATTTGACCAGAATTTTATAATTAAATCCCTTTTTCTTTGCCCAAAGAGCAAGATCTTCAATTCCGCTATTCACCGTTTCCCTTTTGGTTTCTATCACCGGATACAAATCAATTTGATTTAAATCAAAACCGTATTTCGATGGATTTTCAAAAATCAATTTCACGGCTAATATTCTAAAAACGTATCTCGAAGTTTCATTGTTCATGTGCGTATCAAAATAGCTGTTGACATTTTGCCATTTTTGATCTCTTTTAACGCCATTCACCCCTCTATTGTAAGCAGCTGCAGCTTCAATCCAACTACCTAATGTATCTTTTGCTTTGCCTAAATATTTACAAGCAGCAACAGTGCTTTTGTTTAAATCTCTTCGTTCATCTATGAATTCGTCGATTTGTAGGTTATACTCTTTGGCTGTTTGTGGCATAAATTGCCAAAAACCATGCGCACCACTTCCACTTTCCACATTTTCATATCCTGACTCTATTAAAGCCAAATACTTAAAATCATCTGGGAGATTATTGTCCCTTAAATAAGTTTCTATTTCAGGCATATATCTATTGGCCCGCTTAAAATAATTCAGTATCAAATTGTGATAGAAAACAATGGCGTGCAACTCTTTGTCGAGTCGTTCTCGAATATCGATATCCTTCAAATTTATGTTTTCTCCTGCAAAGGACATTTCAGCTGGTATTTCTGGCATTATAAAATGACCTTCAGGCTGACTAGCTGTGATTGTTTTTTTTTGCGTATTTACTTCTCTCCCATTACAAGAGAACAAACCGAAAAGCAGAACGAAGAGTCCAAAAATTGTTGGTATTGGTTTGTGGTGAAAAATCATAGTCTAACAAAGTTAGCAATTCGAATAGACCGTTACCGAATTTGTGGATATTTGATTGTATTTCTATACAAATACCAAAACACAATAAAGAAATATAAAATTCCGATTACGATGCACCCACTTTCAGAGATTCCTGATAAAAAATAAAGAACTACCGTCATGGCCGTTGACAATATGCTCAATACAAGAAAAACGTACCAGACTTGTTTGTCGTTTTTGCCAGCATATACAAGATGATGCGTTGTATGATCCTTTCCTCCCACCATTGGAGACCTTTTTGCTTTCAATCTATTTATAACAACCGTCAGCGTGTCTGCGGCGGCAGGAGTCAGTGCCACCAGTGCTAAAATTGGACCTAACCATTCCGCACTATCCACCGCAAAATTATTTTGAAAAAGAGTTTTGATGGTAAAGAAAGCAACCATGACTCCAATAAATTGACTCCCTCCATCGCCCATAAAAAGTTTCGAAGGAAAAATGTTATACATTAAAAATCCAATCATCGTTCCTGCACAAGCCACCAAAATGAGAGCCCAAATACTCAAAACAAAGCCAGTACCAATAAGCAATATAGACAGACAGCTGATTAACACAAAAAGTGTAACTGTTCCAGCAATTCCATCCATGTTATCTAGCATGTTAAGAGAATTCATTAATATCACAACCCACACAACTGTAATACTATTATCCAAAATTGGCTGGTCGAACAAATCGATCGTTATATCAGATAAGGCAAATATTACTCCGCAAAGAATTTGTACAAACAATTTCAACCAAGGTCGAGTATCGTATGCATCATCTGCAATTCCCATAGCAAAAGCAGCAGTAGAAGCCATTAAAAATCCTAAATATTGATTTTCAATTATTTTAAGTTCTTCATTTAACAGTAAAGACACGATTAAACCGCAGAAAATAAAGACCAAATACATACTCACACCACCCAAAGAAGGTTTCGACTCATTGCTCCAACGCACAGTCACATTATTTTTGTTCCGAATGCCAAGTGTTTTAGCGAAATTCAACACCAAGCTATTACCTATAACACTAATCGTTATACTGCTAGCCAAAACAAGAAGAAAATAAAAAATTGTCATATTTAAAATGGTGAGCTAAAATCAATCCACTGTGTTCCTTTACTATCTTTTTCAGATATAATAGGTTGTTCAACTTGCCAATCAATTTTTAGTTGATCATCATTCCATAAGACGCAACCTTCGCTAGATGGTTGGTACAGATTCGTACATTTGTATTGAAATATAGTTTGATCCTCCAAAGTAGAAAATCCATGAGCGAAGCCAGGAGGAATCCACAATTGCTTTTTATTTTCCTCTGTCAACTCAATTTTGAAAGTTTGTCCAAACGTCGGTGATTTTGACCGTATATCCACAACAACATCTAGAACCGCACCTTGAACAACACGCACCAATTTTCCTTGCTCAAAAGGGGGTGCTTGAAAATGCAAACCTCGAACTACATTTTTGTTTGATAGTGACTGATTGTCTTGAAGAAATTGATATTTATTGTTGGTTGCACTATTGAATAATTCTTGATTAAAGCTTTCAAAAAAGTATCCTCGTTCGTCACCAAAAACTTTAGGTTCAATTATTAGAAGACCTTCGATTTCGCATTTCGTAAAATTCATTTTCCAAAAATACGGGATAAAAATGTTTTACTAATTTGTTCCTTCGAATAATATTCATATTTGTATCCATAGGATCTATTATTCACAGCCTCACCATTCAGAATGACATTTAAATTTTTCAAATTTTGTACCTCCAATAGTTCCTCAACTCTACGTGCAAAACTTCTTTTCGAAAAATGTGACTTAAATACATAGATTGGAATATCCGATTCTGAAAGTAATTTCACTCCATCTGAAACGATTCCAATAGGTGGATTATCAATGACAATTACGTCATATACCAATTTCAAATCTTCAATGATTTCCTCCATTTTTTTGCTCAGAATCAATTCTGAAGGATTCGGAGGAATTGGACCTGCGGTCAAATAATGAAGATTTTCAACCGTTGATTTTTCAACACACTCTTCCCATTTTTTTTGACCGATTAGAGCGTTGCTCATGCCACATTTATTTTCGGCACCTAGGGCAAGGTGAATTTTCGGCTTTCTCAAATCTAGATCAATTAAAATGGTCTTTTTCCCAGACATGGCAATAATAGCAGACAAATTCAAACTGACAAATGTTTTTCCCTCTCCTGAAATCGAAGACGAAATAGCAATGGTTTTATAGTTGGGTGCAACAAAATTCATGTTGGCCCTGATGTTTCTCATCGCCTCAGAAACCATGGATTTAGGGTTTTCATGAACCAATAATTCAGAAAAAACCATTTCATTTTTTAATAAAGGCAACGAACCTAAATAGGTCACCGTAGGCGGCAACAACCTTTTTAAATCATCCAAAGAATTGATTTCATTGAAACGAACGTAAATAAGGAATAAAATGATGGTGCCCAAAATAATTCCGAAGCCCAAAAAAGCAATATAGATGCTTCTTTTGTTTGGCTTTATGGGACTAGAGTTCACTGATGCTCTGCTAAGAATTCGGTTGGAAGATGAAAATCCTGCATTTGAAATTGAATACATGACCTTTTTCTCCGTCAACAAACTAAAATACTTGTCGTTCAAGTTTTGGATATTTTTTAGACGACCGTATTCCATTTTCTTTTCAGGCATCTTTAGCATATCGACTTCAATGGCTCCAATTTTTGAACGAATTATTCTAGCATTCTGCGTCAACCTTTCTTGAATAATATTGGCGCTTTTTCTTATACTCGCCGTCCGTGAGGCGATTTTTAAATTCAAAGATTTAATCTCTGGGTTTTCTTCCGTAACACTGAACAGAAGACTCTCCTTCTTTTCCAGTAATTCATGTAAATTTATTATCTGATTTGACAAAGAATTTTCATAGCTCTTTCCCAACATTTCCGGTAAGAGTCGGTAAATTTCCAAACGATTTGGCTCTGCTTTCAATTTAGAGTTGACACTTTGTAATCCACTCAATTCATCCTCAATTTGAAAAAGTTGGTCTTGTAATTTCCCAAGGTTATCCGACAAATTGGATCCATCCTCATTTAAATCCGAATATTTTGAAACACGCTGAAATTGTACCAAGCTATCCTTTGACATTTTTAATTCTATGCTAAGACTATCCAATTGATTGTCAATAAACGCTAGAATATTCTCGGCACCCTTTTTTCTCAATTCCAAATCGTAATTAAAAAATGTATTTGCTAAAGAATTGATCAAATCCATACAAAAAACTGGATTATATGCTTCGAATCTCAGCTCAACAGTTTGGGCATTTACATCAAATGGCGAAACAGATAACTTCGATAAGAAACGAGAAGATAAAGACTGGATACTGTTAAATACAAAAAATAATTTGTCATTTTCCAATACTTTCTGAAGCTCTTCTTGGCTCTTTATTTTTATAATAATATCAAAATGCGGGCTGATCAAATGCTCATTTACCTTGCCAATAACACTGAAATTCTTGCCTTTGAAAACATAGTTTAAACGGACTTGATCCCCTTCCGCGAAAAAATAAATCGGCGTGTTAATTAAAGAAGAATCTTTTAATTCAAATGGTTGAACATTAAATGTACTTGAGGAATATTTCTCTTCATTTAATACTTTTCCTTCCTGGTACAAGCTGACGCTTACATCCATTTTACGCAATGCCCTTTCGAAAAGCATTTCTGAACGCAACAATTCTAAATTGGAATTAAAATTAGAGGCGTCCGAATTTATATTTTCAATATCCAATAAATCCTTGGCTTTGTCATTATTTGCCAATTGGATAATCATTGACGATTCATATACAGGCTTTGTATAACGCAAATAAAAAAAAGCAATGGTCAAGCATCCCAAAATACAGATAATAGGAATCCACCATTTCCTTCGCAGAACAGTTTTAACTATCTGTACGTCAAATTCTTTGGTTATAAAAAATGAATCTCCAGCCACTATAAAATTAATTTTTAAGAGTAATTACCAATGTCAATAGTATTAATACACTCGATAGCACCGAGAGAACAGGAGCAAGTTGTTTAATCGATTCTTGTGCCAATTGTGGATTAGGTTCTATGTAAATGTAATCATTCGCTTGAACTATCAAATCTGTATATTTCAATCCGTCAATGGTGCTCAAATCAATCGTATATACTTTTCTATTTCCGTTTTCCTTACGCATTAATTTAATTGAATTTGCTTTTCCTCTATCGGGAATTCCTCCAGCTTGAGCAATGACTTCCATTAATGTAGTATTGCTGTTCAAAAGTGGTATGACAACTGCGTCACCTCCTCCGCCAGGAAAGATTATTACTCTTTGATTGACAACGCGCAATTGTACGAAAGGATTTTGATAGGTCTTTGAAAACTTTTCTTCAAATAATGTCTCACATTCTGGTATGCTTAGGCCTGCAACTTTTACTAAACCAAGCAATGGCAATTCGACAAGCGAGTCTTGTCGCACCAAATATTCGGACGAAAATCCAGCCATTTTGGTGTTGTTATCGATGCTGGAAAGGGATTCTATAACCTTTGTCCCGTCGTTGGTAGATATTGAAAAAACCAATTTATCGTCAGGACTTATTAAATACTCCTCGGTTGGCCTTAGAGGAAGCGAGTCCAAATCAGCATACTCTCCTGTGGGAGATTTAAGCATAAGATTACTGTTCAACCCGCAACTTGTAACCGCAAAAACAGTTGCGAAGGCGAGGCAAAACAGGATAACTATTTTTCTATTTTTCATTCTTTAATTTCTCTAAATCACGATAATACTTGTCCATATTCGTAACCAAAGTTGTATAGTCGTACCTTTCTCTTACGAAAGTCCATCCGTTTTGTGACATTTTTTCACGAATTTTCTTGTTTTCAATCAAAACAAGCAGTTTTTCTGCAAACATAGAAACGTCACCGGAAGCTACCAAAAAGCCCGTTTCATTTTCTATAATTACATCTCGAACGCCTCCGACATCCGTTGATAAAACTGGTATATTCGCAGCTTGAGCTTCAATTAAACTAACCGGCGTACCTTCATTTAACGAGCTTAAACAAAAAATATCCATGCCCGGATTGAAAGCTGAAATATCTTTAATCCAAGACGTAAATTCGATTGAAAATGCATCATTTTGAGGTATGGAAGCCGCCATTTGTTGCAAATTCTCTTTCTCCAATCCATCTCCAACAACAAACACTTTAATTTTTTTTGTGGCTTTGGTTTGAACGATGCGGAGAGCATTCATGAACAAAATATGATTTTTAATTGGCGCTAAACGACCTACAATTGCAATAGCTATTTCGTCTTCGTCAATTTTAAATTTGTTTCGAACAAGGGTTCTTTTTTCCTCTTTGTTTTCTTGAAACTTTCTCAGGTCAAAGCCTAGTTCTACTACCCTAATTTTATTGGGTTTAACTATTTTATATGTTTCTACAAGATCCTTTCGTTGTAAATCTGAAATTGCAACAATTCCACTTGATTTTTTGGCCAACCATCGTTCTATCAAAACAAATATTCTTGTCTTGAAAGATGAAAAATAACCTGTAAAAACATGTCCGTGAAAAGTGTGGACTATTATTGGAACACGGGTCATTATCGCTGCCAACCTCCCAATGGCTCCAGCTTTTGCTGCATGCGTATGGACAATATCAGGCTTAAATTCTTTTATTATTTTACGAATGGCGAGGTAAGCCTTAACATCATCCCTAAAATTTGGTTTTCTTTTTAATGCCGGGATAATTTGAGGTTTCAAATCCAAATCGGATAGAATGTGCAACGAATCTACCTCGCCCTCATCGGGTTCTCCACCAATAATCAATGTCTCATAATCGTCTGGAAGAAATTTGGACAAATATGCAACATTGTAGGTAGGTCCCCCTATATTAAAACGATTTATGATTCTGAGTACTTTAGGCATTAAAACTATTATAATCAGCTAAGGTATGGAACCCATTTAAAGTCTCCACATTAAAAGGTATGTTTTTTGGAACTTTTTACCTTAAATTAAGTATAGAATGTAAACTAGGATTGACTCGGCACAATACTTGTTTAAGACGAAAAAACAGAAATGGTATGAAAAATAAAATGTGGGTGCTTTTGCTTTTTGCAACCCAATCCCTTTTTGCGCAAAACATTGTCCAAGACGCTATTTCCACTTTCGTGGACTATGACAGTTTTAAAAATGCTAGTATTTCCATTTGTGTTCAAGATTTATCTACAGGAGAAACCATTGGGAAACACAATCACTTATTAGCTCTTCCTCCCGCCAGTACTGTAAAATTGTTCTCGACTGCCTCTGCATTTGAAATCTTGGGTTATGATTTTAGACCCTCCACATTATTTTATTCAGACAGTAAAGTATCATCAAATGGAGTGATTACTGGAAATCTTTATATAAAAGGCGAAGGAGATCCGACACTGGGAAGCAAATATTTCTGCGCCGAAGGCAAAGAAAATGTTTTTCTAAAAGAATGGATGCGAGAATTAACAAGATTGGGAATTCGAAAAATTGAAGGGAAAATTATTGTTGACGGTTCATCTTTTGGTTACGATGGCTGTCCTAGTGGCTGGAATTGGGGCGACATCGGTAATTATTATGGTGCTGGACCTTCAGGAATCGTAATTCGCGACAACATGTTGAAATATTACTTCAAAACAGCGGAAATAGGAACGCCAACATCACTGATTAGAACAGAGCCCGAAGTAAAAGAATTGCGCTTTTTAAACAATATTATGGCTGCTAAACAATCCGGTGATGAGAGTTACATTTTTGGAAGTCCTTTTTCCTACGAAAGATTTGGCACAGGAACATTACCTTATGGAAGGAGAGAATTTATTGTAAAAGGTTCTTTGCCAGATCCTGAATTACAATTGGCAAAAGAGTTTTATGAAGTTTTAAAAACCGAAAAAATTGAAGTTGGAGGGTACGATTTCGCCCGTAACTTATTGTTGCAAAATCTTTCCTTGCCCAATTACAACAACTTAAATCTTCTGAAAAAGTGGGAAGGTTTTACTGTCGAAGAAATTACCCATCACACGAATATGAAAAGTGTAAATCTATTTGCCGAACAATTGGTTTGTCTGATCGGGTATGAAAACAAAGGGAAAGGGACGACCGAAGTTGGGCTAAAAGAAATCAATGATTATTGGAAGGGTAAATTCGATGTTTCTGGACTTAACTTAACCGATGGAAGCGGTCTTTCAAGATCAAATGCAGTGAGCAGCCAAAATTTTTGTGATTTATTGACCCAAATGTCAAAAAGTGATAAGTACAGTATATTCCGCACTTCTTTGCCTACTGCTGGTCAAAGTGGAACCATGATAGGAGTCTGTAAAGGACAAGTCGGCGAAGGAAGGGTCTTTGCAAAAAGTGGAACCATGAACAGAATAAAATCCTATGCCGGATATGTAAAATCGAAATCCGGGAAAGATTTAGCGTTCGCTATTGTGCTAAACAATTACAATTGCTCCAATGCACAAGCCGTTGATAAAATAGAGTCCATTATGAATGCGATGGCGACTTATTGACCCAATTCTACTTCAAAAATTTCCTGCCAAAATTCTTTTAAAGTCTGCCCGTTTTTCTGAACCATTTGAGGTACGATAGACGCACTTGAAAAACCAGGTGTAGTATTTACTTCAATCACATGCGGTTCGTCTCCAACAATCATAAAATCAATTCGAGCAACCGATTTTAGTCTCAACAATTGATATATCATTTTGGCTTGTTCATGAATTTTATCCCGAATGTTGTCGGGAATTCTTGCCGGGGTAATTTCTTTTGATTTCCCTAAGTACTTTGCTTCATAATCGAAGAATTCACCTTCTGAGACTATTTCTGTAATTGGAAGGGCTTGAATTCCTTCTAAATTTCGGTATACACCACAGGTAACCTCCGTCCCATTCAAAAAACTCTCAATAACAACCGTTTCCCCTTCGGCAAACGCCTTATCAATTGCTGCTTTTAGGTCAGCTTCTTTCGAAACTTTCGAAATTCCAAAACTCGAACCGGAATCTGCAGGTTTCACAAAAATTGGTAAGCCTAAGCTATTAATTATATGCTCCGATGAGCAATCATTCGGAGAGTACAATAAAATAGACTTTGCGACCGGAACTCCGAAAGCCCTTAAAAATTGATTGCAAAACCACTTGTCGAAACTCAATTCAGATGCCAATGCACCCGAATTTATACAAGGTATGTTTTTCATCTCAAGAAAAGCTTGGATCTTGCCATTTTCTCCTGGGTTTCCATGTATATATACTATTCCAATATCTAATTTTTCTTTTTGTCCATTAAACATAAAAGATAAGTCATTCAAGTCCATTAAAGTTTCCAAACCTTTGTAATGGACCGTCCATATTCCCGGACGAACTACTATTAAAAAAGCATCATAACCATCCGGTACATTTGCTAATATGGTTGTCGCACTTTTTACCGAAATATCGAATTCGGACGAAAACCCTCCACAGAAAATGCCAATTTTTTTCATAGCCACCTATTTATTGAATCAAAAATAAGGACAGTTTAATTCCATTTAGCAACTATTTTTGAAAGTTTTAAGCACTCTAGTGTAAAAAGCGATTTAGTAAGAATTAAAAGTTCCCTATAAAAAATTAAATTTGCAATCCCAGATTTGGTGAATTATGAGATTACTTTACCTGTTCATGTATATTTGTTTGAAATATGTTCTCAGAATATACTTTAAGCGGACAGCTGTAATAAATCCTCCCAAAGAAACATTTGGCAGTACAATCTACGTTTCCAATCATGCGGCATCTTTCATGGATCCTCTGACTGTTGCTTCTCTAAGAAGACCTATTACTTTTTTCATGACCCGCGCCGACGTTTTTACTCCTTTATCAAAGCCATTTCTCTGGGGAGCACATATGTTACCAATTTACCGTCAGCATGACGGTGAGGATACCAAAAGTAGAAATGAAGAAGTATTTCAAAGATGCACAAGGGTGCTTAAGTATGGTCGAAATCTTTTAATTTTCGGTGAAGGTTTTACAGACGATGTTTTTATTCGGAGGTTGAAGCCGGTAAAAAAAGGCGCCGTGAGAATTGGTTTCACTGCACTGGAAAATTTAAATTGGAAAAAGAAAATCTACATCGCAGCGGTAGGGGCGAATTACACCGAACCAAATAGGATGAGAAGCGATGTTTTGATAGAAACGTCCAATAAAATTTGTTTGAATGATTATAAGGATGATTATTTATCCAATCCAAGTAAAACAATTAATGAACTAACCAAGAAAATTGAAAAAATGATGCAAGCATGCATCACCCATGTACAAGTGGCATCCGATGCTCCTTTTCATGAAAATGTGATGCAAATCACCCGAAAAGGAATGCATCCATTAAGCTCAGACCAATCTATTTCTTTAATCAATCGTCATAAATACTCTCAGAAATTAGCTCAATATTTTAACGACAATAAAGACAGGATAAAAATTGAACTCAACGCTTTACGAGAAAAACTAATAAGCTATAATTCTAAATTATCCCGCAGTACAATAACGGATCAGGATGTTATAGAAAAGATAGAATTTGGCAAAATTAACTTGGCAAAATTGCGGCTTAAAATCTTTTTGTTATTCCCCTTTACTTTTCTAGGTATTCTGCATTGTGGCCCAGTGTATTGGTTGGTTAAATGGTGGGTTGAAAAGAATTTTAAAAGAGATGTCTTTTGGGGTTCTGTAAAACTTCTCATGGGCATGATTCTCATGGGGATAATTAATCTACCTGTGATATTTCTCTTTTACAAATTTGTTTTTCCTAGCTACCTATTAGGCTTTGCTTATTATGTGTGTATCGGATTCTTTTTCTTAGCAGCCTACTCTTCAAAAATAGATTTCGAAAACCTTAAAAGAAAAAAGAAAATTAATCATTCCGAATTGGATGAATTGGCTGCTGAAAGAATTGAATTACTAAGTGAAATTAAGCGTTCAATACCGGTAGCCTAAATTTATTACTACAATGCCTTTTGCAATCGATGTAACCTTTTTGGTTATTCGTATTAATATTGACACCAACCTAACAAATTATGCTAAAATATTTCTTTATTTATTTTTTTGGACTGCTACTTTCTATTTCATTTGGATATGGTCAAAATCACGTAAAAGTTCGTGAGCAGTTTCGTTTTCGAGATACAATTTCTATTGATAAGTACGAAATACAACAAATTGGTTTCAAAGCAAAAAAGCTCAATGTAGATGTTGCCAACTACCGAATTGTCAATACCAAGGACATAGAATTTCTGCAGCAACAAACCATTGTTAGAGTAGATCTTGTCTATACGGATTTCCCGAGGGATGAAAACCATATTGAATTGAATCGCAAAAGACTTTTAGAATTTAATATTCATTTCCCTGAAACCATGTCGAGTTCCGTTATTGAGTGGAATATCGTCAAACAAACTGGTCCAATGAATGCAGGTTCTGTTAGAAATTATTTTCATGGCTTCGTCGTATACTATCGTGAAATGCCAACCAAATTAGAGGAGAAGAGATTGATTTTGGATATGATTGAAAAAAACCAGATGACAGATTCATCAGTGTACAAAGTTCTCGATAGAAATAGAGCTTGGAAAAACACCCTTGTCGTTTGTGACGTTACCGGAAGTATGGCACCTTATACGCTGCAAATTTTACTCTGGTTAAAGGCAAATGCAAAATTAAATACCTTCGATCAAGTTGTTTTCTTTAATGATGATGAAGAAAATAGCACTAACCAAACGGTAAAACTCGATACATCAGGAATTTGGGATATCGAAAGCAAAAACGGTCAGAAAGTTGTTGATGTTGCTGTAGATGCTATGATGAAAGGGAATCACATCGAAAACAACCTGGAAGCCGTCTGCTATGCAATAA
>JAHEMP010000274.1 GCA_024643585.1 Crocinitomicaceae bacterium
CACCCGCCTCAATTGGCAATCCATTCTCAATATTTAATCGTAGCAAGGCTGATTCAATAAATTCCGGATCCAAATCAATTGTAGCTTCCATTGTATCACGGATTAAAAAGCCAGAAGCATATCCTTCCAATGGCAACGTGATGGTTCCTTTTAGGTTTATCTTACTGTCGTGAGCAATGAAGTTGGTGTTAGAGCCAACATTTGTCCCTCCAATATCATAGATTAATACCTTTGGAGTTGGTGTTAAAATATTGGGCAAGTTGGCCGAATTTTGTGTTGTTATGGTAAACGTGGAAACCGTGGTCTGACCAACTGCCGGAATAGAAGCCAAAGAAAAGTTGGGAGGAAAACCTGTTAAATTGTATTCATTTCCTGTAGCTATGTCCCGCGTTTTAATTGAATTAAAATTAATATTCGGTGAAATTCCAAAGCTGTTCGTAAAAATGAATTCCAATTTAGGATTTGAGATGGAAAATGAACCTTGTGTCGTATTGTTGAACAATTGTAGACTGATTGTATCTTGAACATTCGGAATGGTAAATTGACCTAAATTTCCACTGATTAAATCAAAATCTAAATTTTGCATGTCCATAGCAAAATTCGCATATTCGGTTCCCAAAATAGGATTCCCTGTTCCGGTAATGGTAATCGTTACATCAACCCGAATTTCATTTGCACCCCCCGCTCCGTTTGTCAAATCCAAAATCGAATTGTCTAAATTGACAGTTGCCGTTCCTGTTTGTGGGGTAATTCCTGTATAAATCAGGTTTATGGTGCGAGTTACTGGGACTCCGTTTTCTGTTAAATCAGGAAATGTAAAATCATATTTTACTGAATGCATTAAGTCGGTGGAAGCAGAAAGGTTCATTGTACCGGTCATAAAATCGATTGTAAACAAATTACCAATCGCTGGACCATTCATAGGATATGTCTGATTAATCGTATAGGATTGCATTCCTGAAAATGTTGGAACAGCCACAACTCCCAAGGAGGCCATCGACCCATTATAATTAAAATTTTGATTGGATATATTAATGATATTGGCGGCACGTATGATATCCGCATCAGCGGAATAAACAAGCGCAATACCTCCGTCAGGTGCTATTGAAATAAAATTTGAATCCGCATTCGCTAGGACATCGTAAACACTATATTCCCCAATAGCCAATGGTATGGCAAGGCTTGGTGTCCATGCCTGTTTTGCTATTTTATCAAATCCAGCCTTTTTGCACGATGTAAACAATAGCGAGAAAGTTAAAATAGATAAAAACCAATTTGCAATTGAATTTTTCATTCTGTTGTCAGTTAGTATATATACAAATATATCCTTTTTCTTCCCAATAGTAACCTGAAAAACAGCGATTTTGACAACAAATTATTTCAATTCTGCCTTGAGATATTTGGCCGTATGTGAAGCTTTCTCAAATTTTTTCACCAATTGTTCAGGGGTTCCTTCTGCAATAATCTGTCCTCCTCCTTTTCCTCCGTCTGGTCCAACGTCAATAATGTAATCAGCCACCTTAACGATATCCAAATTGTGTTCAATTACCAATACCGTATTTCCTTCGTCGGTTAGGCGTTGTAATACTTCGAGCAATACCCGAATATCTTCGAAATGCAGACCTGTGGATGGTTCGTCCAAAATATAAAGGGTATTTCCCGTGCTCCGCTTGGATAATTCTGTAGAAAGTTTAACTCGCTGTGCTTCTCCCCCAGAAAGGGTTGTCGAAGATTGTCCTAATTGAACATAGCCTAAACCAACCGAATTCAAGGTATCCAAAACTCGACTGATCTTAGGGATTTTAACGAAAAACTTGGCGCCTTCTTCTATGGTCATGTTCAATACATCGGAAATGGATTTTCCTCGGTAACGGACTTCTAAAGTTTCATCGTTGTACCGTTTGCCATTGCAAGTTTCACATTCAACATATACGTCGGGTAAGAAATTCATTTCAACGACTCTCAGTCCACCACCACTGCACGTTTCACAACGACCACCTTTTACATTAAAAGAAAAACGTCCTGCCTTGTAGCCGCGAATTTGCGCTTCGGGCAAACTGGCGAAAAGACTTCTAATCTCATCAAAAACTTTAGTATACGTCGCTGGATTGGAACGTGGAGTTCTTCCTATTGGACTTTGGTCTATTTCAATTATTTTATCAATATTTTCTATCCCTTTAATCGACTTATAAGGCAAGGGTTTTTTTACGCCGTTGTAGATGTGCGCTAAAAGTATTGGATATAAAGTCTGATTGATTAAAGAGGATTTTCCGCTTCCCGAAACTCCAGTTACACAAGTAAAAGTACCTAGAGGAATATGCAGATCTACATTTTGTAAATTATGACCTGTTGCACCGATAAGGGAAAGCTTTTTACCATTGCCTTTTCTTCGTTTGTTCGGAATTTCAATTTTCAGTTCACCTTTCAAATATTGTGTTGTCATTGAATCGTGAGACAACAATTCAGCGTACGGTGCTGCGTTGACAATTTGTCCCCCGTGCTTTCCTGCTCCTGGTCCAATATCGACAATAAAATCCGCAACCTCCATTATTTCTTTGTCGTGTTCAACAACTAAAACTGAGTTTCCCGCATCCCGTAAACGAAGTAAAGAATTGATTAATCTTGTATTATCTCTCTGATGCAAACCGATGCTCGGTTCATCTAAAACATAGAGTACATTGATCAACTCGGAGCCTATTTGATTGGCCAAGCGTATGCGTTGTGCTTCACCTCCTGAAAGTGTTTTTGAAGAACGATTTAAGGTAAGGTAGTTTAATCCAACTTCTAGAATAAAGCTCAAACGAGCATTGATCTCTTTTAAAATTTCTGTCCCGATGGTCATTTGAGCACTTGACAATTTCTTTGGAACCTCATCAAAAAATAATTTCAATTCACTCAGATCCATTCCTGAAAGTTCACCTATGTGCTTCTCATTAATTTTAAAATGCAAGGACTCTTTTTTCAGACGAGAACCTTCGCACACAGAACAGGGTACTTTATTCATGAAACTTTGGGCCCATCTTTGGATACCTGCCGTACTCTCTTCCGCATGACGTGACATAAAATTCACTATCCCTTCAAATGCGACAAAAGTTGTTTTTTTTGATCGTTCAATGCCATCATTTCCATAGAGCAAAACGTTAATTACTTCCTCTGAAAATTCTGCTAAAGGTGTGGTAATTGACAAATCTTCGGTTCGCAAATAACTTTCTATTTTGTCAAAAATCCAAGTTCGTTTGTATTCTCCCAAAGGCTCTAAACCACCATTTTTAATTGATTTTTGCGGATTTGGAATGATTTTTTCGAGATCTGCTTCTGCAACTTCCCCTAACCCACTGCAATTTGCACACGCACCATAAGGAGAATTGAAAGAAAACAAACTTG
>JAHEMP010000039.1 GCA_024643585.1 Crocinitomicaceae bacterium
TTGAAAATTCAATTTTACCTAATTAAGATATCAACGCTTTATCAACGCGTTAAGTTTATTTGGCTTTTTGAACTATCAAAGCGTCCGGATATCCACGCTTGTGGACATTTTCTAATGCTTCTTTCGCTTCTGCTTTTGTTGAAAAATCCCCAGCATAGTATATGTACTTATAGGCATTGGTTGTGTTCAGTTCTTTTCTTGTTATATCCAACTTTAAACGTTGGAAACTTTCATGTTTTGTGTCAATAACAGTTTTTGAGGACATTAATTGTATTGTGTAGCCAGATTTCTCTTTTTCTTTTGAAAGGTTTACTTCTGGATGGTATTTTTGAATAGACGAACGCAAAGCTCTAAAAATTGCAGAAGCAATAATTTCTTGACCGTTTTTGCTGTTTAAATAATTTGCCTCTTTCGTATTGGTTAGAAATCCACATTCAACCAAAACACTTGTCATCTTAGTAAATTTTAATACTTGAATGGAATGTTCTCGATCATCGTTGTTTTTTACGCCCCTTGAGGTTCTGCCTGCTCTAGAGGAAAACTGTTTTTCAATATCAAGTGCTAGCGAGTAGGATTGTTTTGCGGAAAAATCGTGAATATGACTTTCCGTTCCATAAACCGATTTTTCAGGGCTTCCGTTGCAATGTACACTTATGAAATAATCGACCGAATTGTTATTTGCCAATTCTACTCGTTCATCCAAGGTAAGAAACTTGTCATCTTTGCGTGTATAGAGAACTTTAACGTTGTTCAAATACGTTTCAATGTAGCTCCCGAGATAATTGGCGATTAATAAGTTGATTTCTTTCTCCGTTTTGTGAGATTTAGAATGGCTTAAATGCCCAGGATCTTTCCCGCCGTGGCCCGCATCAATTACAACGGTTATTGATGTGGCCGTTTTCATACCGGTACCAAAGACCAACAGACCAAAGCAGAATATCAAGACAACGAAACGCATTTCGCAAAGTTATGCTGATAAAAGCTATACTTTAAAGGACAAGCGAGGTTTTTATTAAAATTGAATTGGGGAAAAACTAAGGATGAAAATGGGAATAAACGATTTTTGCTTTTGAAGTGCCAACTGCTTTTGCCAGATTTTCGAAACTTGCATTTTTAATTCCATTTGTAGACTTGAAGTTTTGAAATAGAGATTGCTGAGTTTTGGGACCTATTCCTGAAATATCTAGAATTTCTGATTGCAAAGCTGCTTTGGACCTTCTATTTCTGTGGTGCGTTATTCCAAAACGATGCGCCTCATTTCGCATGTGCTGAATCACCTTTAAACTTTCAGAGCGTTTATCAATATAAATAGGGTATTGATCCCCAGGGAAAAATATTTCTTCGAGACGTTTGGCTATGCCCACAATGACAATTTTTCCACGCAAACCCAAATCTTCAATTGCTTTTAATGATGCGCTAAGTTGACCTTTGCCTCCGTCGATGACGATTAATTGAGGAAGTGACTGTTCTTCTTCCAATAGACGTTTGTACCTTCTGGTGACCGCTTCGTACATAGATGCAAAATCATCGGGACCTACAACGGTTTTTATATTGAAATGGCGATAATCTTTTTTAGACGGCTTTGCATTTTTGAAGACTACACATGCAGAAACTGGATTGGTGCCCTGGATATTGCTATTGTCAAAACATTCGATATGAATAGGCAAGGAGGGAACGCGAAAATCTTTTTGTATTTGAGCTAAGATTCGATCTTGATGTTTTTCTGGTGAAACTATTTTTTCTTGTTTTAATTTTTCAATTCTATAGTAAGTAGCATTGCGTATTGATAAATCGATCAATTGCTTTTTGTCACCGCGTTGAGGAACAGTAAATTTTAATTCCTCAAATTGGAGATCCATTTCTTCTTGAATCAATATTTCTTTGGAATGACTATTAAACTTGTCTCTCAGTAATGGCAAAGCAAACCCAACAATATCAGATATTTGTTCGTCTAATTTTTTCTTTACCTCCACTGTGTAACCATGAATAATAGCACCGTTTTTAACAACCAAATAATTCACGAATGCTGATTTTTGGTCTTGCAAAACAGTGATTACGTCGCATTGGGCAATCGTTTGAGAAACAACCGCGGATTTGGATTGGTAATTTTCGAGAAGGTTAAGCTGATTTTTAATCAATTGAGCCTCTTCAAATTCATAATTTGTGGCTAATTGTGTCATTTTAACTTTTAACTTTTTAACAACAGGTGAAATGTTGCCTCCCAAGATGTTCTCAATTTGTTTGATATAGTCTTCGTATTGTTCTAATGTCTCTTCACCAATGCAAGGTCCTTTGCAATTCCCTATGTGGTATTCTAAACACACCTTGTATTTGTTTTCTGCTAATTTTTTTGGCCGTAAATCTAAATTGCAATTTCGCAAAGGGAAGGCTTCCTTTATCAGCTTCAAAAGGGTGTGCATGGCTTTGACGTTTGGGTAGGGACCTAAATATTTAGAGCCGTCTTTAATCTTTTGACGAGTTGGAAAAACTCTAGGGAATGGTTCTTTTTTTATGCAAATCCAAGGATAAGTTTTGTCATCCTTTAATTCAATATTGTATTTGGGTTGGTATTTTTTGATGAGGTTGTTTTCGAGAAGTAAGGCGTCGAGTTCTGTGTCAACAACAATATATTCTAGTCGCACGATTTGTCGAACCAAAATTCGTGTTTTCGCATATTCTTGGGTTTTAACAAAGTAAGATTTTACTCTGCTTTTCAGGTTTTTTGCCTTGCCGACATAAATAATTGTGTCGTTTTTGTCAAAGTATTGATATATTCCTGGCGCATCTGGCAAGGTTTGTAACTGCAAATTTAATTGAACTGAAATCTCTGACATCAATACAAAAATAATCGAAAATATTGGCGCCAAAAAAACCCTTTACCTTTTTCAAAGTAAAGAGCTTTCTTGTCTAGTTGATATTTGGAGATATTATTTTGAAATAATGTCGAAAAGTTCGTTTAAATTCGGTGATATAATAATTTCTATTCTTCTGTTTTTACCTTTGTCTTTAGGGTCTACAGGTAAATATTCAGAACGACCAGCAGGCATTAGTTTTGCTGGATCCATCGAAGAATTGGCCAACATAATCTGAACGACAGAAGTAGCTCGTAATACAGATAATTCCCAGTTGTTTTTAGGACTTGTCGCGCTATTCAGCTTGTCTGTATCTGTATGGCCTTCAACGATTATTTCTAAGTCTTTTTCGTTTTGAAGAACTTTTGCCAATTCGATTAGCGCCTTTTTTCCTTCAGCTTCCACATTGGTGCTGCCTGAGGCAAACAACAATTTGGCTTCTAAGCTTACATAAATTTTACCTTGTTTTTGTACAACAGAAAGTCCTTGATTCTCAAAACCGATTAGTGCTTTTTGCACTCTATCCTTCAAATCTTTCTGAGCTTTATCTTTTCGTGAAATCATTTCTTCTAACTCGTTTACACGAGCTTCTCTTTCTGCCAATAACTGTTCTTTCAAAGAAAGTTCTTTTTCTAGTGTGTTAAGAACATCTTGCTTTCTTTGCAATTCAAGATTTTTAGCTTCAAGATCCATTTGAAGTCCAGCGGTTGTTTTTTCACCTGATTTCCGATAGTTCTCGAATACTTTCTCCAATGCTTCGTTCTGCACGCTCATCTTGTCGTATTCTACTTGCAAAAGATCAAACTGTGATCTGAGTTTTGAATTTTCCTCTTTTAAACTGGCAACTTCTTTTACAAGAACAGTATACTTTGATTGACAATCTTTGGCTTGACCTTCAAAGTTGAGTGAAGAAGTTTTGTATTTATCCAGTTCTTCTGAACAAAGTTTCTCTTTTTCGACAAGGTCATTATATTTTTTTGCTGGCACGCAAGCAAATACAAGTACACTGCACATCAGAATAAAAAGACTGGTTTTCATGCTTTCATAACAATTTCTTCAAAAGTCGCACAAATAACAGGGTGTTTAGAATGGAAGTCGCCGCTTTTATCCACTAGTCAGCGTGGATAAAGTAATTTTTCAATATAAATGAAAATTTCAGATGGCAATTAATACCCTGAGTTGCCTAACACATTTGCTTAGTTTTGGTATAAATACTTGGAAACTTGCTTGTAAATTTTTTAAAGTCAATACATCTAATTATATTCGCACCCTTAATTTTTACAACAAATGGCTATTATAGGAAAAATACGCGAAAAATCTGCTCTTTTGGTGATTATCATTGGAATCGCTTTGCTTGCATTTATATTGGGTGACTGGAAAAGTTTTTCAGGAGGATCTGAAGATCAGTTTGGTTACGGAATGATTGACGGAGAGCGAGTTGAGTATTCAGAATACGAAGAGGCAGCGCAAAATTTTACTGAACAAGACAAAAACAATGCGCAGCAGCAGCAAAAAGAATTCACAACGAAAGACCAAGAGGCGTCCAATGACAAAGCTTGGAATTACTTGGTTGAATCAACAGTAATTAACAAAGAAATTGAAGCTTTAGGCTTGAACGTTGGAAAAGCTGAATTTGACGCTTACCTTTTTGGACGAGATGGTTTTCAGGTAATGCCTGAATTAGCTCAGAACTTTACGGATTCGGCTACTGGGACTTTTAATGCAAAATTGCTTCAACAACGAATCGAACAAATGGAAACTTCGAAAGAAGCGAAAGATAGAGATGCTTGGGAAGAGAGTAAAAAGTATTACACGGATAAAAGAAAACAAGAAAAGTATTTTTCTTTGTTACAGCAAGGTGTTTACGTAACTAAAGTTGAAGCAGAAGAAGATTATATCGCTCAAAAAGAGGTGAAAAGTGTTTCGTATGTTGTAAGACGTTTCACTGAAATTGCAGATGATAAAATCAAAATTACAGACGAAGAGGTTAAAGATTTTTATGACGAACATAAAAATGAAAAAATCTACGAGAACAAAATTGCAAGTCGTGAAATTCGTTATTTCGATGTTAGAATTGAACCTTCCCAGGAAGATATTAAGACATTTGACAAAACGTTATCGGAATTAAAAACAAAATTCGCGACAGTTTCAAATGACTCCGTTTTTGTGGTAAAAAATTCTGATTTCAAATACTACGCAAGCGGTAATCAAGCAACGTACAAACCAGAAGGTTCTGAGAAAGCAAGACAAGGATTGACCTATCCTGTGGCTATGGATACTGTGTTTAAAACGGCGAAAGTTGGTCAAATTGTTGGGCCATACCAAGATAATGGAACTGTAAGAATTGCTAAAGTTCTAGGATTCAATACAAATGTTTTGAAAGCGCGTCACATCCTTTTGTCTGCGCCGAGAGCCGATTCTGCTAAAGTAGCAGTCGTTCGCAAAACAGCGGATAGCTTGGTTGCATTGATCAACAAGGACAATTTCGCGGAATATGTAACAAGATATACAGAAGATCCAGGTTCAAAAGAAACAGGCGGTGTGTATGAAAATTTCATGGACTATGAAATGGTGCCAGAGTTTTCAAAATTTGCTGTAGAGAAACCAATTGGAACAATTGGAGTTGTTCAAACTGATTTTGGTTTCCATATCATGGAGGCTATGGACAGAAGTCCAGTGCGTTTCCCGATATTGGCAGTGGTTCAAAAAACATTGGCTCCAAGTGCAGAAACTGTTGCAGAAACTGAAACGAAAGTGTATGATTTGCTTTACAAATTGGACGCACGTTTAAAATCGAAAAACGATTTAAAATCAAAGGTAGCGGCTTTTGATACGTTAGCAGCAAAACTAAGCTATGTTGTTCGTCCGATTGTGATAACAGAAAACAAACCTGTTGTTTATGGTTTTAATACAACTTTTGCAGAGGATAAAGTGATTAAATTGGCATACGACGAAGGGGTTGAATCTGGAATGCTTTGCAGTGCGCCGATAAAAGACAAAGATCGCTACGTGATTGCCATGGTTGCTTCTGTAAAAGAAAAAGGAGTTCCTTCTTTTGAAGATATGGAAACAACGGCTCGCGCTAAAGTTTTAGAAGAAAAGAAAGCAAAACAATTAATGAATTCTATGAGCGGCAAAGGCTCTTTGGATGCAATGGCGAAGAAAGTAGGTGCACAAGTTTCAAAAGCTGAAGTTACTTTCTCATCACCTCAAATTGGAGAAGCTGGATTTGAGCCTGAGGTTGTTGGAGCAATATTCTCTGGCGTTAAAGACGGACAAAAATTAGTTCCATTGAAGGGTAAAAATGGCGTTTATGTTGTGCGAGTAGACAAAACAACGAAAGCACCAGCAACAGCTAGTTATAAAACAGAAACGGAAGTTTTGTTGACGACAAACAGACAATCTGCGGGTAATCTAGCAAGAGCAGCATTAATAGAAAAAGCAAACGTGATAGATAATCGACGATTCTTGAAAATTGGAATTAGAAGATAATTCGTTCATTCATTAATAAAATTGAAGCCAGTGCATTTGTACTGGCTTTTTTTATGCGACTAAAATATATTTTTTACCAGGCAAGGCTTTTATCATGCCGCTCATTTCTAATTGAAATAAAATAACGCTGGTTTTTGAAATAGGCATTTGACTTCTATGGGCCAGAGCATCCATGTGTTGCGCGCCTTCCGTTTGTAACAATTCTAACATGACTTTTTCGTCGTTGCTTAGCGAGTTGAATAATTTGTGTTGTACCGAAACTTTTTCTTTGGCAATTCCCCAATCCATCCATTTTAAGAATTGTTCCGGCCCAAGGTATAAATGGGCTTTTGAGTCTGATATTAGCTTGTTACAGCCTTCAGAATAAATTTGACCAAGGTTGCCCGGGACAGCGAAAACATCGCGACTATAATCGTTTGCTAGCTCCGCGGTTATTAGCGAACCTCCTCGACCTTTGCTTTCGACAACAATAGTCGCATCGCACATTCCGGCTACAATTCTATTTCGTCGAGGAAAATTTTCTCTGTCGGGTAAGGTTCCTGGCAGGAATTCTGTTAATAAGCCCCCATTTTCCATCATACGTGTGGCGGTTGTTTTATGAACACTTGGGTAAAGTCTGTCTAAACCGTGTCCCAAAACACCTATGGTTGGGACGTTGTATTTAACACAAAGTTGATGCACACAAATATCAATTCCATAGGCCATTCCACTAACAACCACTATGTTTTTGTCGATTAAAGAGTGAATTAGTTTCTCACACATTTCACGACCATATTCAGTTGCGTTTCTAGTGCCGACAATTGCCACTGATCTTAATGGATTCAGATCCAGATTGCCTTGACCAAAAAGCAAGGTCGGTGCATCTTCACATTGTTTGAGACGACGAGGGTAATCTGAATCTTGAATGAAAAAGGACTTGACATTTTTATTTTCAACAAGGCGCATATATTTTTCCGCTTGCTTTAGGGCATTGGCCCTGTCCATTTGCCTTATTATTTTTTTTGATAAGCCAGTAAGTTGCTCCAATTCGCGCAATGATAGGTTGAAAAGCGAAGGAAGATCCGGTATTTTCGAAAGCAATAGACGAGCACGAATTGAGCCAATTCCTTGCAAAAATGAAATTGCAATTTGTAGTTGTAGTTGATGTGTATCCACATTTATTTTCTTTAGTTACTTAAATTTACGAATAAATATGACTTATTTTGTTGTAGCAAAAATATTTATTTTTAGCATTTAAAGTATTGTAAATGAAAGTATTAGGCGTTATTCCGGCTCGTTTTGATTCATCTAGGTTTCCTGGAAAACCTTTGATTGACTTGAAAGGAAAATCAATGATTCAACGGGTTTACGAAGGTGCTAAAAGGAGTTCTATGTTGACAGAAGTAATTGTGGCAACGGATGATCAAAGAATAGTTGATGCGGTTTTAGCCTTTGGCGGTAAAGTTGAAATGACAAATAAAAAACACCCTAGTGGAACAGATAGATGTGGTGAAATTCTTTCAAGGCATGGTGATTACGATGTGGTTTTAAACATTCAAGGAGATGAACCGCTTGTTGCTGCAGAACAAATTAACACCCTTTTAAATGCTTTTCAGGACAGCGAAGTGCAAATAGCCACACTGGGAATAAAGGATGTTTCGGAAGCTGATTTTCAAAATCCAAACAGAATAAAGTTGGTTGCCAATTCAAAAGGAGATGCGTTGTATTTCTCGAGAAGTGCCATCCCTAATGTGTTTCACGCTAATGAGGTTTCAAAAGAAATGTTTCCATTTATGCGTCATATCGGCTTGTATGCTTATCGTGCTTCGGTTCTGAAAAAGTTAGTGTCACTTGAAAAATCGCTATTGGAGCAAATTGAATCTTTGGAGCAATTGAGATGGTTATACCATGGCTACCCAATACGTATTGTTGAAACAACAATAGAAACGCCAAATATCGACGTGCCTGAGGATGTGGAAAAAGTATTGCCTTATTTGTAACAATCTAGTAGAAACATCGTAATTTGTAGAAGGTAAAGGAATTTTTTATCTTTGTTACAGATGATTTTAGAAGAGGCGATAGTAGACTTGTTATTACGGCACAATTGTGTGGTTGTTCCTGCATTTGGTGGGTTCATTGCCCAATCTACCGGAGCTACCATTGACATTCGGTCAGGTACAATGCTACCACCACGTAAATCAGTTTTATTTAATCGACAATTGGTCAACAACGATGGCCTGCTAATTTCTCATCTCTCCAAAGAAGGAGGATTAGCGTATGATGATGCCGAAAAATTCCTGAAACAACACGTAAGCGAATGGCGCAATAAGCTGAACGAAGGACAGAGAGTCAGCATTGATAAAATCGGACACCTTTACCTGGATGCGGAACGGAATATTAGTTTTGAACAGGATAGATTTTTCAATTTATTGCTTCAATCGTATGGCTTGAACAAAATTCACTTCATCACCGAAGAAGAGGTAAAAATTGCCGAATATCAACATCGACCAGAAAAAGTGGTGGTTTCTCATCCGATTATTGAAGAAACAATTGATTTTTCGCCTCGAGAAATCCCCGCGCCTGAATCCTTACCTAAAACAACGGCGAAAGTCATTGAATTAAACGAGGAAGAGCCTATTGTTCGACGTAAGATTTGGAAATATGCAATCGCTGCAGCTTTATTGCCTTTTGCTTTTTATACGTATTGGATCCCAATGCGAACAAATGTTTTAGAATCGGGAATGATCTCTTTCAAAGATTTTAATCCTTTGTATCATTCAGGGGAAGGGGTTTATCAAAAGAACACCTTGTCTTTTCCTAATTCGATTGAAAAAAAGGAAAAATCATTAGAGGAATCAATCAAAAATTTACCGTCAAGTGTTGACATTTATTCCTACCAGTACGATGAGGATTTATACATTCCAATTCGTTTGGTTGAAAAATTGAAAACGAAGGCAATTTCAATTAAAGAGGCAAAACCGGAACTTCCAAAGGAGGTTAGTATGAAAACAACAGAGAAGCAATCTTATTCTTCAGATCATTTAGGACCGAACTATATTGTTGGTTGTTTTTCAAATGTAGAAAATGCCAAATCCATGGTTTCTCAACTAAAAGCGAAGGGTTTCCCAGCGCGAATAGTGGATGTCAAAGGAGGATTAACGCGGGTAAGTGCGGGAAGCTCCGACAATCTTGTTGAATTCAAATCAATTGAAGAACGGGCCATCGCAGCTGGCTACAAAGGTTGGATTTTACAGTAAGTAGATTTTACTTTACATTCACTATATTTACACCTCAAATCATTGGTCAGACTTGTTTTGACTGAAGTTATTTAGTTCATTAATCAATTCGATTTCAAACAATCTATGAAAAAACATCAATTATTAGGCCTTGCACTTATTTTTTCAGGAAGCCTTTTCGCTCAATTCGGCAATACGGGATCCATAAAAAACAGTGAAAACTCTTCTTATAAATTCACAAAGATTGCTCATTTAGATGCGACTCCTGTTCAAAGTCAGGGTTTTACAGGCACTTGCTGGAGTTTCTCTGCTTTATCATTTTTCGAATCTGAATTGATGAGAATGGGCAATAAAAACCCGGCGTTATTATCAGAAATGTATATTGCGCGAAAAGCGTATGAAAGCAAAGCGGATAAATATTTGCGGATGGATGGAAAAATAAATTTTTCTGAAGGCGGTGCATTTCACGACATACCTTATGTTATAAAGCATTACGGAATCGTTCCAGAATCCGTTTATACCGGTTTGGTAAATGGTGCAGAAACACATAATCACGCGGAACTTTTCAATGTAATTGATGGAGCAATGCAAGGCGTGCTGAAATCGAAAGATGGAACTCGAGGCACTGCAATGTCCACCAATTGGAAGCCTGCAATAAATGGTATTTTAGATGCTTATTTAGGTCCAGACCCAAAAGAATTTGTGTTTGAAGGGAAAAAATATACGCCAAAGTCGTATGCGTCCTCTTTGGGATTGGACATGGACGATTACGTCTCAATTACATCGTTCACACATTTCGACGAGTACAAAAAATGCATGTTGGAAATTCCTGACAACTGGGCTTGGGGCGAAAGTTACAATGTGCCATTGCCAGATATGATGGCTGTTGTCGAGCACGCCTTAAAAGAAGGTTACACCGTAGCTTGGGGTGCTGATGTTTCTGAAAAAGGATTTAGTTTCAAAAATGGATTAGGAATCGTTCCTTTAGATCCATCAACGATAGACGTTTCTGGCAAAGACAATAAAAACTTCTCTGATGGTGGTGCCGATAAAACTTCCAATGCTTTTGTTACGCCAGTTGAAGAAATTAAAGTAACGCCAGAATTGCGTCAATTGGGTTACGATAACAAAACAACAACAGATGACCACGGAATGCACATCGTAGGCATCTATAAAGAGGACAATGGAACTCGGTATTTATTGGTTAAAAATTCTTGGGGAACAAGTAACTATCCAAAAGGATATTTGTACGTTTCGGAGAACTATTTTAATTTGAAAACAATCAATATCTATTTGCACAAAGACGCTATTCAAAAAGAAATACGTCGCAAATTGGAAATTAAATAGAAGTGTAAAACTTTAAAATGAAGGGCTGTCGGAATGATGGTCCTTTTTTTATTACTTAATCTTCCGTTCCAACAAAGCATACAATGCAAACGAAGCCAACCAATGTTCACCCATGTAATCGCCATCCACGATAGAAGGAAGCGAACTCTTCAGATGCGCATCAGCTATACCCCTCAAATGACCGAGTTTCTTGTTGTCTCTAGCAATGGAATACAAACACCAAGCGCGACTCAGATTTAAGCCGTCTAAATGCACCAATTTGCCATCGCTTCTGTCTGATACCACTAATGGTTTAAGATTAAAATGGGGATTCAATAGGCTTGGCATGAATCGATAAAGCCATTTGTTGAACTCTTTTTTCGGCAGAATTTTATTCATCAAGTGAATTTCCTCGAAAATAGGACTTAAAAAGTCGAAACCACTGGGTTCATAAGCGATATTTGCGTCTTCATCATTGAAATAAAAGAAACGAGCTCGTTCCTCAATCAGTTTTTTGAACTTTTCATTTTTCATGCGAATCGCATATTCGTAAGCTAGACTTAAACCAAATGCAGTATTTACATGTTCTCCAGACCGTAGCGGATGACTCAACTTCGGCAAAAATTCCATGAATTCATAGACGATATGATCGGCTAAAGGCTTTAAATTTTGGGCCATGACTTGTCCTAAGGAATCGTCAAAAGTATCCAAGGCACCGTGTAATTTAAGTATCCAAGCCCAGCCATAGGTTCGTTCAAAAGATTGGTTGTGTTTGGTTTTAAAGAATTCTATTTCTTTGGCAATATTCTCAGCCGTAAGTCTTTGACTTAATTTTTGGCGAATATTTTGTTGTTCCATTTCTGGAAAATCTTTTAACAAACGAACCAACATCCAATGCCCATGAACCGAACTGTGCCAATCGAAACAACCGTAAAAGGCGGGGTGAAGTGCTTTTGGGCTTAATAATTCTTCTTCATTGTTTAATACTTGTCCAAGCTTGTTTGGGTATTCTTGTTCCAAGCATTTCATTGGTAAGGCAGCTAAACGATTAACTTGATCATTGTCTAAAATCAAACTTACTTTCGTGTCTCCAATGGAAATATCGTCATCAGGAACGACATAAACGCATGCGCTCAAAAAGAAAACGAATAAGAAAGAATATTTTAAAATCATGGAGTTAAGATTTTAGATTTGGCCAATTCCCGTGCCATTCTGTCTATTTCAACAAAATCTTCATAGCTAGGCTTAAGAATGTTTTTCGTTTCATTGAGGACATATTCGTTTATTTCAGCAATGTCCAAGAAACCAATTTTTTCTTTTAAGAATGCATCTACTACTATTTCGTTGGAAGCGTTCAATGCACATGCGGCAGTACCTTCCATGTGCATAGCATCGTAAGCAAGATTTAAATTCTTAAACGTATCTCTGTCTGCTTGCTCGAAAGTCAACTGTGGATAATCCATGAAATTGAAACGTGGAAAATCGGTTGGAAAACGATCGGGATAGGTCAATGCAAATTGGATAGGCAACTTCATGTCTGGCAATCCCATTTGCGCTTTCATGCTCCCATCTTTGAATTGAACCAAAGAATGCACAATAGATTGAGGATGAACGATCACATCGATTTGTTCAGGTTTCAAATTAAACAACCATTTGGCTTCAATTACTTCCAATCCTTTGTTCATCAAAGAAGCAGAATCAATCGTAATTTTCGCGCCCATTTCCCAATTAGGGTGTTTGAGTGCTTGCGCTTTGGTGACAGAAGTAAGTTTTTCTTTTGACCATCCACGGAAGGGACCACCGGAAGCGGTCA
>JAHEMP010000040.1 GCA_024643585.1 Crocinitomicaceae bacterium
CCCTTTTCTTATTCGTGTAATCTAAGAAAGCTGTGGGTTCATCAAGGAAAATGTATTTTGTTTGTTGCGCCAAAACTTTGGCAATTGCCAATAACTGACGTTCACCATCACTTAATTCTGATGTAAATTTGCCTTTCAAATGTTCAATTTCTAAGGTCTTGAAGCTGTTTTGAATGATCAGATTATCCTCTTTTTTTAGACGGCCTATGGCATTGGTGTACGGTGAACGACCTAAGGCGACAAATTCTTCGGCTTTCATAAAAGAAATTCCGCTAAAACGACTGTTCACAAATCCAAAAAGTGTTGATTTTTGGGAATTTGAAAACATAGATATTTCTTTTCCAGTTAATTCAATCTGTCCTGAAAGGTAAGCAATTTGTCCGATTAATGTTTTCATCAACGTCGTCTTACCGCGTCCATTCGCACCTATCAAGGCGTAAATTTTTCCAGATTCCAAGTTTAATTCTTGAATTTCTAGTAAGGTCTTTTTGTAGCCAATATGTAGGTTGCTTATGTTCATCGCGCAATTCTTTTAACAATGAAATAAACAACCATGGGAGCTCCAATCAATGAGGTGACAGCGTTAATAGGGAGTGGAATTGTTTCGGCGAACAGTTGAACAATAATATCGCACAAAACTAAAAATACAGCACCAAGAATTAAAGAAGCGGGTAATAAAATTCGATGATCCTGCGTTTTGAAAATGATTTTAACCAAGTTAGGAACCGCTAAACCGATAAATGCAATAGGTCCGCAATAAGCAGTAACCAGTCCGGTTAAAATAGCGGTAATTAAAATTGTAAGTAAACGAACATTTCGAATAGAAACCCCCAACAATTGAGCTTCTGTTTCTCCTAATACAAATGCATTCAGTGGTTTAATGATAAAAAATGAGGATATCAATCCAAACAGAAACAATGCAATTATAAATGGCAGTTGAGCCGTTTGAACTTGTTGCAAAGAACCCATTGCCCACATGGTAAATATTTTTAATGAATTTGCATCGGATAAATATTGAATCACTGAAACCAGCGCACCGGAAAAACTTCCAAGCATCAACCCTATCAATAAAAGTGAAATGCCTTGCTTTATTTTATAGGATAAACTTAAAATGATAAGTCCGAAAATTAGAGCACCAAGTAAAGCGCTTGAAACCAGTCCGTAATCATTATTGAAAAAAGTCCAACCTGTCATCAAAGAGATTGCCACAAACAAACTTGCGCCAGAATTGATTCCCAAAATATAGGGGCCAGCCAAAGGATTGTTGAATAAAGTTTGCATCATTAAACCTGATATGGAAAGTGCCGAACCTGCCAGACATGCCATAATAAATCTCGGAAATCTCAATTCTTGAACGATAAGATGCTCGGAGTTGGTTGGGTCAAAATGAAACCATGCGTCTATAAATGTCGACCAAGAAATCGAAATTTCTCCAGCTTCAAAATGGCAAATGAATGCTAATGGCAATAGGGCCAACAACAGTAAAAGAAAAATTCTATTTTTTACGGTGTGCATTATTTTACTTCATGGTAAAAATACAAATCCTTCTTCGGAAAAGCGTTGGGATGAAAAATGCTTAGATAATCAGATAATACTTTTTGGGGTTCTATTGCGGACATTTCCCAGTATCGATTTCCACTTCGGGAATAATCAAAAATTGGATTTTTCGTTACTGGGCCAAGATATTTCAGTCTAGGGTAGGTGCCAAATAGAATGGCTATAGTAGGCATTCCAGGATTTATCCAAAATTCAGTATCTAGATTTTCTGAAAGCACTTTTTCCAATGTCAGCGAAACAGAGCCTGTGCCATATGTTTTCCTGTAACGGTAGTGGACATGAGCATCTTCTAGTAAAACGGCGTTAAAACTCTCTCCAGCAGGAGCAAACCAGGTTTCTCCATACATATTTCCACTTATAACGGTTGGAAAAGTTTTGAGTTTGCTTGCAGCAGATTTCAAGTCTAAATATTCTTTCTCAATTCTGTTGAAATAAGCTTTTGCCTGTTCTTCTTCTCCAATTAAATAACCAAATAAAAGAATCCATTCGGCTTTACCTAATGGATGAGTTTCCCGCCAATCGTAGTTAACAATGCACTTCATTCCAGTAGCTTCCAATTGTTTTTGATGTGGAAATGCTTTTCCAAATCCGCTATAAATCAATGCTTGACAGTTCGATTTCAATAATGTTTCTATTGGAATTTGACCTTCTTCACCCATTTCGAGAACTTTACCATTTTTGATGTTATTCAAAAGTTCAGTGTTGTAAACATAGTTCCGATCTGCGACACCAACAATTTTCTCAATTGAGTTTAAGATGGACAGCATGCCAACATGGGTGCTAGAAAGAACTGTAATTTTATCCAAAGGTACTGCCAACGTATTTTTAGCGACTTGTTTTGAAATATTTATTGTCTGTTCGACAATACGCGTTTCAGGGGAAAGAATTTCTATTTGAATAATTTTCTCCTTTTCTGTAATTCGTAAAAATTTGGAATAGCGAACAATATTATCCTCTGATACTGTATTCGATTTTTTCTGATTTTTACAAGATATCAGTATTACGGATAATAGAAAAATTAAGGATAGACTTTTCATAGTTCAAATATAATCAACTCTAGGCTTCTGCCTTTCAATTTTGAATCTTGTATGAATTCGAATGCAAAAAAAAACCTCCAATCTTTCGAGAGGAGGTTTTGTATTTTTAGCGGGAAAAATTATTCTCCTACAACTTCAATTTTGAACGAAGCAATAACACCTTTAGCGATGTTAGCATCAACGTCGTATGTTCCAACCTCTTTGATCAATTCTTCTTTGATTTTCAAAGCTTTACGATCGATATCAAATCCTTCAGCTTTCAATGCTTCAGAAACTTGAATAGTGTTGATAGAACCAAATATTTTACCGTTTTCACCAGCCTTTGTCATTATTTTCAATTCCAAACCTGTGATTTTTGTTGCTAATTCCTCAGCTTCAGCTAACATTTTTGATTCTTTGTGTGCTCTTTGTTTCAACATCTCTGCGTGACCTTTCTTTGCAGAAGCAGTTGCCAAAACAGCATAACCTTGAGGAATTAAGAAATTTCTTCCGTATCCAGGTTTAACTGTTACCATCTCATCTTTATATCCAAGCTTGTCAACGGTTTTTTTAAGAATTACATCCATCTTTTAATTTTTTTAAATCGTTTACAATCTTATTTTAACATATCTCCAACATACGGAAGAACTGCAATGTGACGAGCTCTTTTGATCGCTTTGTTCACTCTCTTCTGGTATTTTGCAGAAGTTCCTGTTAAACGACGAGGTAAAATCTTACCTTGCTCATTAACCAATTTCAATAAGAAATTAGCGTCTTTGTAATCGATGAATTTGATGCCGCTTTTTTGAAAACGACAATATTTACTTTTCGTAATGTCGATGTTAATCGGCGTTAGGTAACGAATATCATTTTGTGCCATGTCTGTACTTTTTGACGATTAATAATTAAGCTTCTGCAGTTTCAGTTTTCGCTTTCCCCATTTTGGCTCTGCGTTTTTCTGCATACTCTAAATGATCTTTTTCCATTTTGATTGTCAAGAAGCGCATAACACGCTCGTCTCTTTTCAAAGTCAATTCAAATTCAGCAATTACTTGAGAATCACATTCGAATTGTGAAAGGAAATAAAATCCTGTAGATTTTTTTTGAATTGGGTATGCCAATTTGCGCAATCCCCAACTTTCTGAGTGCTTAATTTTACCGCCAAGTTCTTTAACTTGAGCTTCGAATTTTTGCACTGCTTCCTTTGCCTGATCCTCAGACAAAACGGGAGTTAAAATGAAAACAGTTTCGTAAGAATTCATATTGTTTATATTAATTTGTATTTTGAGGGTGCAAAGATAGGGAAATCAAATGAATAAACAGTAATGCTTTTGAAATTTTCTATTGAACTTGCATTATCCTTTCATTTGAAAATGATGGTTAAAGGTAAAACTATTAAAAACAAGAACCCTACTTTATTTTATTTTTGTAGGATGGAGTACTTCAAAAGAACAAGCAGTGTATGATTAGGTCAATAGTTATCATTCTGACAATTATTGTGGTGTATTCATGCTCTACTAAGTCGGAAAAGGGAGAAAGTGAAGTTGTTGAAAAGATTTATTTCATCCCTCGAACCTATTATAGTGACCATAAAATATTTCCAAAGCTTTCGAGAAAATACATCAAAAAAAAGAAAGCAGAAATCGAGCGTTTTTATTCTCAAACCTTTGGTAAAGACAAGTTCAGTGGTGGCTTTTTGGTAGCTAAAAACGGTCAAATCATTTTTGAGAAATACCAAGGATATAGCAATTTTGAAAAAGGGAAAAGAAACAATTCCAGAACTCCAATTCATTTGGCCTCCGTTGGGAAGGTATTAACAGCCACTGCCGTGTTTCGGCTGGTTCATTTGGGTAAATTGAAGTTTGACCAAAAAGTAAATTCTATTTTAACGCTGTTTCCATATGAAACAATTACCATAAGAATGCTACTTAATCACAGAAGCGGAGTCCCAAAATATGCCTATTTCGCTTCTCAGGATTCTCTTTGGAATAAAAAACTGACTTTGAGTAATGAGGATATTCTTGATATTTTGACGGTAAATTCATTGCCTCTTGATTTTGTGCCGGATACGAAATTCACCTATAACAATAGTAATTATGCACTTTTGGCTTTAGTGATTGAAAAAGTCACCAAACAAACATTTTCACAAGCAATGAAAAAACTTGTATTTGAACCTATCGGTATGAAAAATTCATTTGTAATGAATCTGAAAAACGATAGTACCATTGTGTCACAATCCTATAAAAGCAATTATCAAAAAGTACCATTTGATTTTTTAGATGCAATTAACGGGGATAAAAATATTTATTCTACCCCCAGGGATTTGTTGAAATACGATATGGCGATGTACAACGATGAATATATTTCAAAAAAAATTAAAGATGAAGTATACAAGGGATATAGTTATGAAAAGCCGGGAATAAAAAACTACGGTCTTGGAATTCGATTGAAGGAATGGACCGAAAATCAAAAGTTGTTCTATCACAATGGCTGGTGGCATGGAAACAATTCTTGTTATGTTTCTCTTAAAAAGGAGAAAGTGACCATCATTGCAATTTCAAATAAATACACAAGGAGCGTCTATAATTCTGTTCAAATATCCAGTTTATTTGGGGATTATCCTTACGAAATTAGTGATTAAAACATTCGGAAAAAATAAGAATATTAAGTGCTGATTCGAGTGGAAAATAGGCAATTAATCAGTATTTTTGCAACTCGAAAAAGAAGGAATAATTTAATAAATATAAAACAAAGCTAAAATGGTATTTGATTTAGACATGATCAAAAAGGTGTATGCCCAATTTCCAGAGCGCATTGAGGCGGCTCGAAAAGCAGTTGGAAGACCTTTGACATTAACGGAAAAGATTTTGTACGGCCACCTTTGGGATGGCAATGCTACTCAAGAATTTGAAAGAGGAAATGCTTATGTTGATTTCGCACCAGATCGAGTTGCTATGCAAGATGCTACTGCTCAAATGGCTTTGTTGCAATTTATGCAAGCTGGAAGAAAGCAAGTTGCTGTTCCATCTACCGTTCATGCAGATCACTTAATCCAAGCGAAAATTGGAGCTTCTGTGGATTTACAGGACTCATTAAATAAAAATAATGAGGTTTTTAATTTCCTTTCGTCCATTTCAAATAAATATGGAATAGGCTTCTGGAAGCCAGGAGCAGGAATTATTCATCAAGTCGTTTTAGAAAATTACGCATTCCCTGGAGGAATGATGATAGGTACCGATTCTCATACTGTAAATGCAGGAGGATTGGGCATGATTGCTATAGGTGTTGGTGGAGCTGATGCTGTTGATGTAATGGCTGGAATGCCTTGGGAATTGAAATTTCCAAAGTTGATTGGTGTTAAATTAACAGGAAAATTGAACGGATGGACTTCTGCAAAAGATGTAATCTTAAAAGTAGCTGACATATTAACAGTGAAAGGCGGCACAGGTGCGGTTGTCGAATATTTCGGAGAAGGAGCCATCAACATGTCGTGTACAGGAAAAGGTACAATTTGCAACATGGGTGCTGAAATTGGAGCGACAACTTCAACTTTTGGATACGACGATTCTATGCGTAGATTCTTGAATGCAACTGGAAGAGCGGATGTTGTTGCGGAAGCCGATAAAATTGCGGATCATTTAACTGGTGATTCTGAAGTTTACGCTGACCCAGAAACTTATTTTGATCAATTGATTGAAATTAACTTATCTGAATTGGAGCCACATGTAAATGGTCCTTTTACGCCAGATAGAGGAACTCCAATTTCAAAATTGAAAGCCGAAGCGGAAGCAAACGGATGGCCAATGAAAATTGAATGGGGTTTAATTGGTTCGTGCACGAATTCATCTTACGAAGATATTTCAAGAGCAGCTTCAATTGCTGAACAAGCCGTTAATAGAGGTTTGACACCGAAGGCTGAATTTGGAATCAACCCAGGATCAGAGCAAATTCGATACACTATTGCTCGCGATGGTTTTATTGGAACTTTTGAAAAACTTGGAACGAAGATATTTACAAACGCTTGCGGCCCGTGCATAGGACAATGGGATAGAGCAGGTGCTGAGAAACAAGAAAAAAACACAATTATTCACTCCTTTAACAGAAACTTCTCTAAAAGAGCGGATGGAAACCCAAATACACATGCTTTTGTAACGTCACCAGAAATGGTTGCTGCATTAGCAATTGCAGGTGACTTAGGATTTAATCCTCTAACGGATACCTTAACAAACGACAAAGGGGAGCAAATTAAGTTGGAAGCACCGACAGGTTGGGAATTGCCACCAAAAGGTTTTGCAGTAGAAGATGCAGGTTTTCAAGCGCCGGCAGCAGATGGTTCAGGGATTGAAATTACAGTAGCACCAGATTCTAGTCGTTTACAATTGTTGGAGCCATTCTCGGCTTGGGATGGTAAAAACTTAATGGGAGCGAAGTTATTGATTAAAGCAGAAGGAAAATGTACAACTGACCATATTTCTATGGCTGGACCTTGGTTGAGATACCGAGGGCATTTGGATAATATTTCCAACAACATGCTGATTGGTGCCGTTAACTTCTATAACAAGGAAACGAACAAAGTCAAAAATCAATTGACGAATGAATATGGTGAGGTACCTGCAGTTGCAAGAGCCTACAAAGCTGCTGGAGTTGCATCCGTTGTAATCGGAGACCATAATTATGGTGAAGGTTCATCTCGTGAACATGCAGCAATGGAACCACGTCACTTAGGTGTTAAGGCAGTTATTGTGAAATCATTCGCCCGTATTCATGAAACAAACCTTAAAAAACAAGGTATGTTAGGTTTGACTTTCGCTATCGAATCAGATTACGATAAAATCAAAGAAGGTGATACATTAAACTTTGTTGACTTAGCGGATTTCGCTCCTAACAAACAACTTACTTTGGAGTTGGTACACGAAGATGGTGTGAAAGAAAATATTATGCTAAATCATACGTACAATGCTCAGCAAATTGATTGGTACAAAGCTGGATCAGCCTTGAATTTGATCAAATTGGAAAACGCAAAATAGAATTTTAAAGATTAAAAAAATCCGACCATTCAATGGTCGGATTTTTTTTTGAAATTTCTTTTCTATAAAGTCGAAAACATCATTTTAGGCCAAGTTCATTCTTCCGTTTCTTAACCAACTTGCGTAAATTATAACTATTCCTATCAGCAGAATTAGCCGTTAGCAAAAGATAGTTTTTACCTTCTAAAACCAAATACATTTCTTGACCCTGAGACATGCAAAAAGTATTGGTGCCAAGTTTTACACTTTCTAGCTCAATCACATTTGGAATATACAATCGGTAGCTTCGTAATGAGTTGTTTTTCAATTTTACACGAATACTCTTGCTAATGATTTCAGTTTTTGGTTTGACAGAGTTGTGGGCCAATTCTCCTTGAGAGAAGCTTATTAAACTGAAAGTTGATAAAACTAGAATTGCGAAAAGGTTTTTCATAGCGAAGTAATTTCAGACAATTTACGATTATTTTTCGATAAACTATTTCGGCATTTTGAACTTTTTTCGTTTAACATTATCGCCATAATCTTGGTATACCTCATTCAGAGTTGTATCTATCTTTTCTGTAACATTGATTGGGATAAATTCGACTTTTACATTGGTTTCGTCTAATCCAAAGTCAGCCGCAGCTTTTAACCCGGTTGATTTAATAAAACGATAAGCTTTAATAGAGATCATTTGTCCAGCAGTGATTATATTATCCATAGCAACACGCGTGTTTATAACAACAAATTGGAAATCCACTTCATCGATTTTCCCTCTCACGGGTTCAAAAACACTTTCGCCTGCAATCTCTTTTTGATCCACCAAATGGTCATGAATTTTACGCATCATGTATTCGATTTTATGATCTTCCTTGAAGCCTAAAGAGAGTTTCACGAAATAGCATGACTTATCGATGATTTCATTTACAGTATAATTTACGCCCCAAGGTTCGGTTATAATTTCCAAATGTAAAAACCAGATGATTCCTGCTTTTTTAGGACGCTTCTTAAATAAGGAATAGTAAATCGTTGAATCCAGTTTTAACGGAGAAATACTTCGGGTTGGGTAAACTAGGTTTGTCGCGTCAAACGGAATTTTATCGTCAGCTTTTATGGCTTGTATCAATGGAGCAACATCTGACATTGGAATATATTCTGTTATCCGTGCTCTAAGTTTTCGAGCTTTGTAATATAAAAACAAAAGAGTAAGAAAAGCTGAAGCTAAAAGCAATGAAAACCATCCACCATGTTTTAATTTCCCAAGATTGGAAACAAAAAACACGAATTCAATAGACATTAAAACGGCGAATATTCCAATGTAAAATGGTTTTCTTTTTGGATATTTGAGTAACAATAAAAATCCTAAAAGAATAGAAGTCATCAACATGTCTATTGTTATGGCCAATCCGTAACTAGCTTCCATAGCAGTTGATTTCTTAAATATTAAAATTACCAGCAAACAGCCAGCCATTAAAAAGTAGTTAATAAAAGGCACATATACTTGTCCCTGACTTGTAGAAGGGTATTTAACTTTCAGATTGGTCCACAATTTTAATTTTATTGCTTCATTCATCAAGGTGAAAACACCAGTTATTAATGCTTGAGATGCAATTATAGTAGATAGCGTTGCTAGACCTATGGCAAAAGGAACCCATGATGTTGGAACCGTAGAATAAAAAACGCTTACTAAATTTACCTTTTCAATGTTGTCGTTCAATAAAAACGCGGCTTGACCAAAATAATTCAACAACAACATACTACCTACAAATATCCAAGCTACACGAATATTCTGTTTACCGCAATGCCCGAGATCCGAATACAAAGCCTCGGCTCCTGTTGTACATAGAAATACAGCTCCCAATACCCAAAAGCCCTGTGGATAATTGGTTAAGAAATCTAAGGCGTACCATGGGTTAATGGCTTTTAAAACCATTGGATTTTTTGATAATTGTATGAATCCTAGAATACCCAAAAACAAGAACCATGAAACCATCACTGGTCCAAATATTTTCCCAATGAACGCAGTTCCAAATTGTTGTATTAGAAATAACAACACAATTATTGTCATTACAATGGGCATTGTTGGCAAATCAGGATATATTGTATTTAATCCTTCTACGGCAGATGAAATGGATATGGATGGCGTAATAAATCCGTCTGCAAGCAAGGTTGCACAACCAATTAACGCCGGTAAATAAACCCATTTTACGCGTCGCTTTTTTAATAGAGCATATAGAGCAAAAATTCCACCTTCTCCTTGATTATCGGCGTTTAGGGCTAAGATGATATATTTGAAAGTAGCAATAGAAAGCAAAGTCCAGAAAATACAGGATAAACTACCTAGAACCAATTGTTCCTCAAAATTATTGCCGCCCGTTATAGCTGTAAAAACATATAGTGGTGATGTTCCAATGTCTCCAAAAACAATACCTATTGCTATTAATACTCCCGCAAATTTTAAAGGATGTTGATGTGAAGAAGACATGGTTGACTTTTTTTGTCAAATGTATATATTGTTTGAATAGTTGAGAATTATTAGTTAAAATATTTAATAATAATGTATCAATTGTCAATTTTGTGAAACAAAAAAGTCGTTCACCAAATGGTGAACGACTTTAACTATAGTGCCTTTGCTTTATTATTTTTTCTTAACTGCTTCAACTACGGCTTTGAAAGCTTCAGGATTGTTTAAAGCTAAATCAGCTAAAACTTTTCTGTTAAGCTCCATACCGCTTTTGTTCAAAGCACCCATGAATTGAGAATAGCTCATTCCATGCATACGTGCACCTGCGTTAATACGCATAATCCACAATGAACGGAAGTTTCTTTTCTTTTGCTTACGACCTTCGTAAGCATATAACATACCTTTCTCTACTGCATTTTTAGCAACAGTCCAGACATTTTTTCTTCGACCAAAGTATCCTTTGGCCATCTTCATGATACCTTTTCTTTTGGCTCTTGAAGCAACGTGATTTACCGATCTTGGCATAATTTTTTGTTTTTTAGTAAGAAGTGCAATTCTATTTCAATTGGCTTTGTACTCGTTACTGGGTTAACATTCCAAATTTATAACTCGACTATATCGAATTATTTCATACATAATTGCTGCTTGATATTTGACTCATCTGCTTTGTGTACCAAACCATCATGCGTCAAATTTCTTTTCTGCTTTTTTGTTTTTTTCGTCAGGATGTGACTTTTGAAAGCGTGCTTTCTTTTGATCTTTCCTGAACCAGTTACTACGAATCTCTTCTTAGCACTGGATTTTGTCTTCATTTTTGGCATTTTCTCTCTTTTTAAAAGTTGAGCACTATATTCTTTGTAGATTGCTGATTGGCTAATTGCTGAGAACTGATTTTGAAACTTTCAATCCGCAATCCACCAAGTCGTAATCCTAATTATTTATTTTTTTTCGGGTTGATCATGATAATCATTCTCTTTCCCTCTAATTTCGGCATTTGTTCAACCGTTCCTAAATCAGCTAATTCTTGAGCAAATTTCAACAAAAGAATTTCACCTCGATCTTTAAAAACAATCGTTCTTCCACGGAAGAAAACATATGCTTTCAATTTACTTCCTTCTTCCAAAAACTTTTTAGCATGTGCTAATTTGAAATTGAAATCATGGTCATCTGTATTCGGTCCAAAACGTATTTCTTTTAGAACGATTTTACTTTGTTTAGCTTTTAATTCCTTTTGTTTTCTTTTTTGGTTGTACAAGAATTTCTTGTAATCCATAATTTTACAAACAGGAGGAGTTGCATTCGGAGAAATCTCTACTAAGTCTAAATCTTGCTCATCAGCCATCGCAATCGCATCAGCGGTTGCCATTACACGAGGTTCTTCTCCCTCAAAAACAACACGAACTTCAGGAGAATTAATTCTTCCATTTATTTTGTGTAATTCTTCTTCCTGTCTTTTAACAAAAGGTTTTTTTGCCGGTCTTCTCATTCAAAAATTTAAGCGTTCGTTGTTAATTCAACTTCTATTGTGTTCATCACCAAATCCGCAAAAGCTTCAATCGACAATGTACCTTTATCTCCTTCCAGTCGTTGGCGAACCGAAACTGTTTGATTATCAGCCTCTTTCTCGCCCACAATAAGCATAAAAGGAATTTTATTCATTTCTGACTCCCTAATTTTTTTACCTATTTTTTCATTTCGGTCGTCAACGAAGCCGCGAATATCGTAATTTTTTAGCAATTCTAAAACATTTTCTGCGTACTCATTATAATTTTCACTGATCGGCAAGATGGCAACTTGATCAGTAGCTAACCAAAGTGGGAAATCTCCAGCGCAATGCTCAAGTAGAACCGCGACAAATCGCTCCATTGAACCAAAAGGAGCTCTATGTATCATCACTGGTCTGTGTTTCTGATTGTCTGAACCAACATATTCCAATTCAAATCTTTCAGGCAAATTATAATCTACCTGAATGGTTCCCAATTGCCAGTTGCGACCTAAGGCATCTTGCACCATGAAATCCAATTTTGGACCGTAGAAAGCTGCTTCGCCTAATTCAACCACTGTTTCAAGCCCTTTTTCTGCAGCCGCTTCTATAATAGCGTTTTCTGCTTTCGTCCAATTTTCATCGGAACCAATATATTTTTCTGGTTGCTCTGGATCGCGAAGGGAGATTTGAGCTTTGAAATTTTCAAATTTTAAAGTTTTGAAAATATACAATACCAAATCAATTACTTTCTTGAACTCATCTTTTACTTGGTCTTGGGTACAGAAGATGTGAGCGTCGTCTTGGGTAAAGCCACGTACCCTCGTCAATCCATGTAATTCACCACTTTGTTCGTAACGGTAAACGGTTCCAAATTCAGCAAAACGAACAGGTAAATCTTTGTAAGATTTAGGTCGAGATTTGTATATTTCACAGTGATGCGGGCAGTTCATTGGTTTCAACAAAAACTCTTCACCATCATCTGGAGTCAGTATAGGTTGAAAACTGTCGGCACCGTATTTTGCATAGTGACCAGAAGTAACGTAAAGCTCTTTGCTCCCAATATGAGGCGTAATAACTTGATCGTAACCTGCTTTTTTCTGCGCTTTTTTAAGGAAATTTTCCAA